>JBIKWH010000006.1:0-16110 GCA_044356435.1 Vicinamibacterales bacterium | reverse complement strand
GGTTCAAGGGCCTGGGCGAGATGATGCCGAAGGTGCTGTGGGAGACGACGCTGAACCCGCGCACGCGGCGCCTGCTGCGCGTGGAGATTTCGGATCAGATCGTGACGGACCGCGTGATCAACGAGCTGATGGGGAAGGACGCCTCAGCCCGCTTCCGCTTCATCATGGAGCGCGCCGAGGACGCCGAAGAGCTCGACGTCTAGGGCCGTGCTGTGAACGACAACGAAATACTGGGTGCGATAGGCGAGGAAGGGTTTGCGCGACTCGTCCGCGCGTTCTATGCCCAGGTGCCGGGCGATTCGATTCTCGGCCCGATGTATCCGCAGCACGATCTCGCCGCCGCGGAGGCGCGGCTGCGCGACTTCCTCATCGGCCGGTTCGGCGGTCCGCAGCGCTACATCGAACAGCGGGGCCACCCGCGGCTCCGGCAGCGGCACGCGCCGTTCGCCATTGATCAGGAGGCGCGCGATCGGTGGATGGTGCTGATGAACCGCGCGCTCGACGAGGCGCGGTTTGCGCCAGCCGTGACGGTCTGGTTGCGGGAGTTCTTCGACGGCGTGGCGACGTTCATGATCAACCGAACGCCGCCTGGACGAACCTGACGCGGGTACTAGGGCTTCGTCTGCTCCGGCTCGGCCAATCCCTGCCCCGAGAACTCCGCCCACGGCACCAGCATCCGCTCGCCGAAGGCCTCGGCAAACGGGCGCCCCCGGGCGATGTCCTGCAGCAGCGCGACGACGGCCCATTCGCCGGCCAGGTCGATCATCCGGGCCACGGCATCCGCGCTTTCCGCGTACGCCGTCGTGGCGTCGTCGTCGGCGAAACCCTTGAAGCTCCCAGCCAGCTTTCCAAGCGGGATACGGCGCGTGTCGGCGTCCAGCGCCTTGCGGCTCCAGGCGCGACCCTTGGGTTCGAACACCACCGCCAGCCCCTCGTTCAGCCACGTCGGCACGCCTCTCGGCGCGATCGACGAGACAAGCACATGCGTGAACTCGTGGAAGAGCACGCGCTCGAGCTCCGCGGGCTTCCGGAGCGCACCGCGCACGGGAATGCGGATGCGGCCGTTGTATTGCGCCGCGGCCCACGAGGGGGAGCGCGTGATGTCGGAGAACTGCTGCTCGGTGTAGAGCACGACCGTGACCGGACCGTCCGGGAAGCGATTGAAGGCCGCGCCGACGCGCAGGTAGGCGTCCTCAAGGATGTCGATGGCGCGCTGCGCGAGGGCGTCGTCCGCCGGCCCCTCGAAGAGGACCGTGAAGTGGCCACCCTGGGCCTGGTAGAAGTCCCGCTGGACTTCGGCCTCGACCTGCAGCTGGCGAACTCGCTCCGCGAGGTTCGCGTCGTTCGGCGCGGCGGCCAGCGCCGCTTCGTAGACCCTGAGCGCGCCGGCGAGGTCGCTGTTTCTATACAGAATTGTTCCGAGCAGCGTGGAGGCCTGGGTCAGGCCGGGTTGGAGCCTCAGGCCAGCCTCCAGGTGCCGCTGGGCATCCGCCGCATCCCCGAGCAGATAGGCGGCCAGGCCGGCGCCGAGATGGTACTGGGGCTCCGCCGGGTTATGAAAAAGGGCGTCCGCAAAGGCTTTCGCGGCCTCTTCGTTCAGGCTGTCCCGGATTGCGGCCCACCCCCGCCGCCCGGCCTCGATCGCCCTGGGATTCGGCATCCGGGTCTGAGCGCCTGCCGTCATCGCGGTGACCACGAGCAGGCAGATGGCCACGAACCCTCTCATGGAAGCCATCCTACGTCCTTGTCCGTAAGAGATACAGCGTGTCCCGAACCCGGGGTTTCGGTACAATCGTTCTCGCCTGTCCGAGACGGTCACGTGACCGTTACTCCGGGTCGGTATTGTCTCGGTGGACACCCCGTCCGTGCGCACCCCAACCGTGACCCTGTTTCACCCGTTCCGCTGTACCTCTATCTGGAGTTCATCAATGAAGCGCTTGTCCGACATCGCGATGAGGCTGACTGGAATCGTCTCGCTCCTCGCCCTCTGTGCTCTGCTCATCCCGGCCGCCGCGGGCGCCCAGGGTGTGACCACAGGCACCATGAGCGGCGTGGTCACCAATGCACAGGGGCAGCCCGTGCCTGGTGCCAGTGTGATTGCCATTCACGAACCGTCCGGCACTGTCTATGAAACGACCAGCCGCGCCGATGGCCGGTTCTCGATCCCGGCCATGCGTGTCGGTGCCCCGTACAGCGTGACGGTGAACTTCGTGGGCACTGGCGGCACGGCATTCGAACCCGTGACGGTCCAGGGCCTGAGCGTGACACTGGGCACCGGCACTGACGTGCCCGTCCAGGTGAAGACGGTCAATCTGCAGGAAACGGTGACGGTGACGGCGACCGCTCCCGATGCCGTGTTCAGCTCCAGCCGCACGGGTGCGGCTACAGCCTCGGTGCGCAGTGAGATCGCGACACTGCCGACCATCTCCGCCCGCATCACCGACATCACGCGCCTCTCGCCGCAGTCGAGTGGCAACGGGTCGTTCGCGGGTCAGGACAACCGTCTCAACAACATCACCGTGGACGGCTCGTACTTCAACAACTCCTTCGGTCTGGGCGCCCAGCCTGGCGATCGCACGGGCGTCGCCCCGATCTCGCTCGAATCCATCGAGCAGATTCAGGTCAGCGTGGCTCCCTATGACGTGCGCCAGGGCAGCTTCGTCGGCGCCGCGGTCAACACGGTCACGCGCAGCGGCACCAACAGCCTGGTCGGCTCCTTCTACCACCGCTATCGCAACGACAGCATGACCGGCACGAAGGCCGCGGGAAACACGGTGTCGGTCGGCACCTTCACGTTCCGGAACACGGGTGTGTGGGCCGGTGGGCCGATCGTCAAGAACAAGCTCTTCGTGTTCGGGAACTACGAGAACGAGAAGGAGACGCGGCCCCTTTCCACGTTCAGGGCGAATACGGGCAGCGAGGCGATCGGTGGAAGCGTCACGCGCGTCCGCGCATCGGACCTGACCGCCTTGAGCTCGTTCCTGAGCCAGAGCTTCGGGTACGACCCGGGCACGTTCGACGGGCTCGACGACCTGACGCCCGCCAAGCGGTACCTCTTCCGGACGGACTACAACCTCGCTAAGAACCATAAGGTCAGCTTCCGCTACAACCAGCTCGACTCCAGTTCCGCGAGCATGGCATCCGGCTCGTCGTCGGCGGGCATCGGCCGGCCCACCTTCACGACGAACTGGCTGGGCTTCAGCGGCTCGAACTACACCGTGCTCGAGAACATCAAGTCCGGGATCGGGGAGTGGAACTCCATCTGGGGCAGCAGCGTCTCCAACAATCTGATCGTCGGCATGACCTCGAATGACGAGAGCCGCGGGGATACCGGGAAACTCTTCCCGTTCGTCGACATTCTCGACGCGGGCAACGCGTACACCTCGTTCGGCACGGAGCCGTTCTCGGTCCAGAACGAGCTCCGCTACAAGACGTTCCAACTCCAGGACACGGTCACGAAGTTCACGCAGAAGCACACGTTCTCGGCGGGCGTCTCGGCGCAGCGGTACGAGTCCGACAACGTCTTCTGGAGCTGCTGCCCGCAGGGCAACTACGTCTACAACTCCCTTGAGGATTTCTACACCGACGCGCGGGGCTATCTGGCGAACCCGAACCGGACGACCTCGCCGGTCACCGCCCGGTTCTTCAAGGTCCGCTACTCGAACGTGCCCGGCCTGGATAAGCCCCTGCAGCCGCTCAAGGTGTGGTACACGGGCGGCTACGCGCAGGACGAGTTCCGCCCGGCATCCAACCTGACGGTGACGCTGGGCGTGCGCGCCGATGCATCGGTCTTCACGAACACCGCCTACGAGAACGCCCGGGCCGACGCTCTGACCTTCCGAGATCCCTCCGGCAGTCCCATCCAGTTCAAGACGGGCGAGATGCCGTCCACGAAGATCCTCTGGTCTCCCCGGACGGCGCTGAACTGGGACGTGGCGGGCAAGCAGACCACGCAGGTGCGTTTCGGCACCGGTCTCTTCACGGGCACGCCGCTCTACGTGTGGGTCTCCAACCAGCTCGGCAATACGGGCGTGCTGATTGGCGAGATCGCCGCCCAGAACACGACTGCGTATCCGTTCAATCCGAACCCGGACGCCTACAAGCCGACCGACGTCACCGGCGCCGGGGCCGCGAGCTTCCAGATGAACGTCACGGACGCCGACTTCAAGTTCCCGCAGGTGTGGCGCACCAACGCCGCCGTTGACCACCGGCTGCCGGGTGGGTTCACCGCGACGGTCGAATACATCTACAACAAGGACGTCAACGGCGTGTCCTACTACGATGCCAACCTGCCCGCGGCGCAGTCGGCCTTCACGGGTGTGGACGACCGCCCGCGCTACACGTCCAACCGGATCAACAACACCCCCTGCAACGTGATTACGAACGCCTTCGTGCTGACCAACCAGAGCGTCGGCAGTTCCTGGAATCTGGCGACGAGCGTGTCCCGGACGCCGTGGAAGGGCCTGTCGTTCAAGGCCGCTTATGCCTACGGCGATTCCAACAGCACGTTCGACCCGGGTTCGACGGCGTTCTCCAGCTACGCCAACAACCAGCACTCCGCCGATCCGAACAACCCCGGGGCAGGTCGCTCGGCCTATGCGTCCGGCCACCGGCTCTTCTTCCAGGGCTCGATGAGCCGCCAGTACTTCGGGTTCGGGTCGACCACCATCTCCGCGTTCTGGGAGCTGAAGCCGTCGCGTCCGGCCTTCAGCCAGACGGCGAGCTACACGTTCGCGGGCGACATGAACGGGGACGGCTACGCGAACAACGACCTGATCTACATCCCGAAGGATCAGTCCGAAATGAACTTCCTGCCGTTCACCACCGGTGGTGTCACGTTCTCCGCGGCCCAGCAGGCCGAGGCGTTCGAGGCCTTCATCAAGCAGGACTCGTACCTCAACGCGCACCGCGGGGAGTATGCGACGCGCGGCGGAGTGACCTATCCGCTCTACAACCGCATGGACCTGAGCGTGGTGCAGGACGTGTTCAAGAACATCGGGGGCAAGCGGAACACAGGTCAGTTCAGGCTCGACGTTACAAACTTCCTGAACCTGCTGAACTCCGACTGGGGCGTCGCCTGGCGTCCGGTGGCTGCTCGCACCGGTGCGGACAGCATCACGATCCTGACCAACGCCACCGCGGATGCGACGGGCAAGGTCGGCTACAGGATGGCGACGGCCGGTGGCCAGCTGGTCACCAAGTCCTGGCAGAAGGACGCGAGCCTGAACGACGTCTACCAGCTGATGCTCAGCTTCCGCTACTCGTTCAACTAAGACACGATGCCCGGAGGCCGCCCGTTGCGGGCGGTCTCCGGGGCACGACCCCGTCTCACGCTGTCGCGCCGGCCGGCGCTCCTGCCTCCTCACCGCCTCTGCAGTACACTCTCGATACTCCACCGTCGTATTCCACTCTGCACGCATGTCCGCCGCCCCGGCCGCCCGCCGCTCGTTCGATCGCTCCCTCGTTGAAGGCCCTCTCGGCGCGGCCGTCTGGCGTCTGGCGTGGCCGACGATGCTCCAGAACGTTGTCGCGGGCCTGCAGGGCATCATCGACCACACGATGGTCGGCCACATGGTCGGCTTTGCCGGCAACGCCGCGATCGGCGTGAGCTGGCAGGTCATGCTCGTCGTGATTGTCTTCATCAGCTCGCTCTTCACGGGCATGGCGGTGCTCGTCGCGCGCTTCGCGGGAGCGAACGAACCGGAGAAGGTCAATCGCGTCGTCTACCAGTCGTTCCTCACCGCGGCGGGCCTCGCGGTGGTGATGGCCGTCGTCGGGTACGTGGCGTCCCCGGCGCTCCTGCGCCTGGTGAACGCCGCGCCGGAGGTGCAGCGTGAGGCGCTGCCCTTCATGCGTGTGATGTTCATGGGCGGCATCGGGCTCATGATGTTCTTCATGCTGGGTGGCGCCTTCCGCGCCGCGGGCGACGCGCGGACGCCGCTCAAGCTGGGGATTGCCCTCACTGTCCTGACGGTCGCCTTCAACCTCACGCTCATCCCGATCTTCGGCACGGTCGGCGCCGCCTACGGCACCGTTGCGAGCAACCTGACCGTGAGCCTGTACGGCGTGTGGAAGCTCTTCAGCCCACACTCGGTGATTCATCTGAACCGGGGCATGGACCTGAAACCGGACTTCACGGTCATCCGGTCGCTGTTCCGATTCGGCCTGCCGACGGGCGTTCAGGGCATCACGATGAACATCGGCGGCATCCTGATGCTGCGTTTCATGGGCGGACTCGAGCACAGCGCCGCGGCACAGGCCGCCTACGCGGTGGGCTACACGGAGTTGTTCTCGCTGATCACCTGGACGGCCCAGGGCCTGCTCGGCGCCTCGTCCACGATCGCCGGTCAGAACCTGGGCGCTGGCCAGCCCGACCGCGCCGCAGCCGGGGTGTGGCTGGCCGCCAGAACGGGCCTGGTGGTCGCGGCCGTGGTCGGTGCGCTCTTTGTGTTCGTTCCCGAACCGTTGCTCGCCATCTTCGCGATGAAGGACCCGTTCGCGGCCTCCATCGGCAAAGAACTGCTGCGCTATCTCGCGGTCTCAGGCTTCTTCGTCACGCTGGCCCTGAGCTACACGGGCGGCCTGCAGGGCACCGGGGACACCAAGAGCCCCCTCTACATCACGCTCTTCTCCCAGTTCCTGCTGCCGATCGGGATGTGCACGGCGATTCAGTCGATGAGGCCGCTGGAGTCTGGTGACATCTGGCTGGCCATCGTGCTCGGGCACGTGTCCCGGGGTGTCCTGAGCATGCTGCGCTTCCGCCAGGGCCGCTGGCGCTCGATCGCCGTCGAGATCGAACCCGCGCGGGGGTGACGCCTCAGCGTCCGCTGGCTCCTTCGAGGGCCAGCACTGCGCGCCGGAACTCGTCGACCGTCAGGTGACCTCCATGAATGTGACTCCAGCGAACCGCGCCAAGCGTCGTTGAACGTCGTCCCGGCTCAGCAGCGGGAGATCGTACTCAATAGCGACGGCGACGATCAGCGCATCAACCGTCGAGGAGGTGATCCCGGCCCGGCGCCCCTCCCGGAAGAGCCGCGCCGCCCGGCGATGCACGTCGTATCCAGGCGGTGCAAGCTGGGCGAATGCGGCCAGGCTCTTGCGCGCGAGGTCCGCGTCGCGCTCGGCCTGGTACCCCTGCAGCACCTCCTGCACGATCACGGGTGCGACAGCGGGCGCGGTGCCCTCCTCTAGAAGCCGATCCAGCGCAGAGGTCTCCGGGTTGACCGATCCCCGGAAGTAGTCAACGAGCACGCTTGTGCCGACGAGTGGTCCCATAAGTGGCCTTCTGCTCCCGAACAAGCGTGGGTTGGCGCTCACGCATCTGATCCAGATCTCCCGCCCAGCTCGTCAGATCGCGTGCGCCGCGCACCTTCCGAAGCGCCTCAACGCGGAGCAGCTCTCGCAACGCGCGGTGCACGACACCTGTCTTGGTGGCCTCGCCCGTCGCTTTCATCGCCCGCTCGATCAACTCGTCATCGAGATCGATGTTCGTCCTCATACATCAAGTATGTACCGATAAGGTGTATCTCGCTTCATGGCGTCCCCGGACGACGCCGTAAGATGAGCCCATGAGCGAGAGCAGAACGCCGCCCATGCCCGTCAACGACTCGAACCTCGGCTATCTCCCGGGCTCCGCGGAGCGGGCTGCGCTCAAGGCCGAGCTGAGCCGCATCGCTGGTGAGCGCATACCGATTCCGCTGGTCATTGCGGGAGAGTCGATCGTCTCTCCGGAGCGCGCGACCACGGTGATGCCGCACGACTACCGCCACGTACTCGGCGACGTCTCCCTGGCGAGCCGGGCCGGCGTGCAGCGTGCGGTCGATGCTGCGCTGTCCGCGAGGCGCGACTGGGCGGCGCGATCGCTTGACGAGCGGGCGGCCGTGTTCCTGAAGGCCGCCGATCTGCTGGCCGGACCGTGGCGGCCGGTCATCAACGCCGCGACGATGCTCGGCCAGTCGAAGACGGTGTTCCAGGCGGAGATCGACGCGGCCTCCGAGTTGATCGACTTCTGGCGGTTCAACGTGCGCTTCGCGCGCGAACTGGCGGAGGAGCAGCCGATCAGCACGACCGCGGCACGGAACGAGCTCGACTATCGGCCGCTTGAAGGCTTCGTGTACGCCATCACGCCGTTCAACTTCACGTCGATTGCCGGGAACCTGCCGACGGCACCGGCCTTGATGGGCAACGTCGTCGTGTGGAAGCCGGCCGCGTCGGCCATGCTCTCCGCCCACTATCTGATGCAATTGCTGATGGAAGCCGGCCTGCCGCCTGGCGTCATCAACATGGTCGCCGGCGACGCGGCGGACGTCAGCGAGGTGGTGCTCGCCTCGCCGCACCTCGCGGGTGTGCACTTCACAGGCAGCACGGCCGTCTTCGATGCGATTCAGGCGCGTATCGCGAAGGACCTGGCGAGCTACCGCAGCTATCCACGCGTGGTGGGGGAGACGGGCGGCAAAGACTTCGTGATCGCCCACGCCAGCGCAGACCCGCAGGCGCTCGCCGTGGCGCTGGCGCGTGGCGCCTTCGAGTTCCAGGGGCAGAAGTGTTCCGCGGCCAGCCGTGCCTACATCCCGCGGTCACTGTGGCCGGATGTACGCGACCGGCTGACGGCGATCATGCGCGACCTGCGGGTCGGCGACCCCGCGGACTTCCGCACCTTCATGGGCGCCGTGATCGACCAGCGGGCGTTCGATCGGATCTCGAGCTATGTGGATCATGCCCGCGCTCACGCGAGCATCCTCCAGGGCGGAACCGTCCGCGGCGAGTCCGGCTATTTCGTCGACCCGACGCTGGTCGAAGTCGAGGATCCGGCCGATCGTCTGATGCGCGAGGAGATCTTCGGCCCGGTCCTCAGTGTCTATCCGTACCCCGACCACGACTGGACTGGCACGCTGGCACTCGTCGACAGCACGTCGCCCTACGCATTGACCGGAGCGGTGTTCGCACAGGACCCGGCCGCCGTTGCCGAGGCGAAGGTCGTGCTGCGGGACGCGGCCGGGAACTTCTACGTGAATGACAAGCCGACCGGAGCCGTCGTCGGCCAGCAGCCCTTCGGCGGCGCGCGGCGATCGGGGACGAACGACAAGGCCGGGTCGAAGCTGAACCTGATTCGGTGGGTGAGCCCGCGGACCATCAAGACCACGCACCAGCCCCCGACCGACTGGCGCTACCCCTACATGAGCGAGGCGTAGAGTGACCCCGGCCGTGGCGCTGCGCCTGTCGAGGCGCACCAGTGTCAGCGAGGCAGGGATCGAAAATAGCCCCGGTCCCTGCCGACGAGCAATCAGGCGCAACCGCCAGCGCCGCGCTTCAGCGGACGATCTTGATCAGCTCGATGTCGAACACGAGCATGCCTCTCGGCCCGCCACCCTGCTCATAGGCCAGGCTCTGCGGAATCCAGAAGCGCGTCTTCTCGCCTTCGACCATGAGCTGCACGCCTTCCGTCCAGCCCTTGATCACATCGCCCAGGCCGAACGTCGTCGGCATGCCGCGCATCACCGAGCTGTCGAACATGCGGCCGTCCGTCGTCCAGCCCGTGTAGTGCACCGTGACCTCGCTGGTCTGATACGGCTTGCGGGCGCCGACTCCGGGCGTGATGACGCGGTAGGCGAGTCCCGAGGGCAGGCGGCTCGCGTCCGAGGGCACCTTGGCCACATCCGGTGGCGGCGTCGCGGGCGAGGGCTCGGCGCTCATCAACTCGATATCGAAGACCAGCGTGCCGGCCGGACGGCCCTTTGCGCCCTTGTAGGTCAGTTCCTGCGGAATCCAGCAGCGGCGCTGTTCGCCGACCGACATGAGCGTCACGCACTCGCGCCAGCCCGGGATCACGCTCCCGAGCGGGAAACGCGCCGGCTTGCCCTTCGTGTGCGTGCTGTCCTGGAGCTTCCCGTCGCTTGTCCACACCGAGTAGTGCACGGTGACGACATCTTCAGCTGTGGCCTTCGTGTCGCTCTTGCCTGGTTGCAACAACTTGCTCGCAAGGCCCGACGCCGTCTTCGCGGCATCTGCCGGTGCGGCGGCGACGTCAGTGGGCGTGGTCGGTGCCTGCGCGAACGCGCGGACGCCCAGGCTGAGCAGGAGTGCGGCGACGGCGACGGAACGGAGCGACATGGCTCGCTTAATCCTCAAGAAGGAGACTGCCCGGATCCTCGATGCACTGCTTGATGCGCACGAGGAACTGCACGGCTTCGCGGCCGTCGACAATCCGGTGGTCGTAGCTGAGCGCGAGGAACATCATCGGGCGGACGACGACCTGCCCGTTCACCGCCATCGGGCGATCCGCGATCTTGTGCAGGCCGAGGATGCCGACCTGCGGCGGATTCAGAATCGGCGTGCTCATCAGCGACCCGAACACGCCGCCGTTGGTGATCGTGAAGGTGCCGCCCTGGAGATCCGCGAGCGAGAGCGTGTTGTTGCCGGCTTTCGTCGCGAACTCGCGCGTGGCGAGCTCGACGCCGCCAAAGCTCATGCGATCCGCATCCCGCAGCACGGGCACGACGAGCCCGCCTTCGGCGCCCACGGCGATGCCGATGTCGTAGAAACGCTTGTAGACGATCTCGTCGCCCTGGATCTCCGCGTTGAGCGCGGGGAAGGCCTTGAGCGCGGCGATCGATGCCTTCACGAAGAACGACGTGAAGCCGAGGCCGACACCGTGCTTCTCCTTGAAGGAGTCCTTGTAGCGGCTCCGCATGGCCATCACGGCCGACATGTCCACCTCGTTGAAGGTGGTGAGCATGGCGGCGGTGTGCTGCGCTTCGACGAGGCGCTTCGCGATCGTCGCCCGGCGCTTTGTCATGCGGACGCGCTCTTCGATGCGGCTGCCCGGCGGCACGGCGGCTCGTGGTGCGGGCGGCGGCGCGGCAGGCGCGGGCGCGGCCTTCGGCGCGGATGCCGGGGACGCCTTGGGCGCCGGCGTCATGGCCTGGGTCACATCGGCCTTGGTGATGCGGCCTGCCGAGCCGGTGCCCGCGACCGTATCCAGTTTCACCTGGTTGGCTTCGGCCATACGCTTTGCGGTCGGTGTTGTCTTCGCGTCGGCGGCCTTGGTCTCGGCCTGAGTCGCGGCGGGAGCGGCGGCCGTCGTCGGCGCCGCGGCACCGGCACCCTCGCCGGGTTCCAGCACGCCGATGACCTCGCCGACCTTCACATCCTCGCCGTCCTGGCGCGCGATGCTGACGAGCGTGCCGGGATGATCTGCCGGCACCTCCACGTCGACCTTGTCGGTTTCAAGCGAGACCAGGGCGTCGCCCATGTTCACGCGATCGCCGGGCTGCTTCAGCCAGCGGGCAATACGGGCTTCGACGACGGACTCACCAAGTTGCGGAACGACGACGTTGGACATCGCGGATCTCAGACTCGCTTGGACAGGACGAGGGGGTCGCCGACGGCTTCGTCAGCGGTGTCGAGCACCTGCTCGATCAGGGCTTTCTGTGTGAGCTGGTGCCACGCGGAGGAGCCTTCCGACGGGCTTGCGGCCCGCGTCCGGCCCACGTAGCGGAGTCCGATCTTCCGGCCGCTCAGCAGCTCCTCAAGCAGCGGGCGCATGAACTCCCAGGCCCCCATGTTCTCGGGTTCCTCCTGGAGCCACACGACTTCCTTGAGTTTCGGGTAGCGACCGAGCGCCTCGCGAATCTGCGCAGCCGGGAACGGATAGAGCTGCTCGACACGGATGACGGCGACGTGCTTCGCCGTCGCGCGCGCCTCGCTCGTCATGGCGTCGACAGCCACCTTGCCGCTGCACAGCACGGCGCGCGTGACCTTCGAGAGCGCGGCGTCCGCGATCTCGTCGTCGATGACCGGCTTGAATCTGCCTTCGGCCAGCTCCGACGGAGACGACGCCACCGCCGGATGCCGCAGCAGGCTCTTCGGCGTCAGCACGACGAGCGGCAGCGGGTCGGCTGTCAGCACCGCAGCCTGGCGACGGAGCAGGTGGAAGTACTGCGCGGCAGTCGTGCAGTTGGCGATGCGGATGTTCGTGTCGGCGGCGGACTGCAGGAACCGCTCGACGCGGGCCGAGGAATGCTCCGGCCCCTGGCCTTCGTAGGCATGCGGCAACAGCAACACCAGCGACGGCGTCAGGCCCCACTTCGCGCGGCCCGACGTGACGAACGTGTCGAGGATGATCTGCGCGCCGTTGATGAAGTCGCCGTACTGCGCTTCCCAGATCACGAGCCGGTCATGCGTGTGGACGTTGTAGCCGAACTCGAAGCCGATCGCGGCCAGCTCCGAGAGCGGGCTGTTGTGGATCTCGAACGACGCCCGCGCCTGCGGGAAGCGCTGCAGCGGGATATGCGCCTCTCCGGACGTGGCGTCGCGGAGAATCGCGTGGCGATGGCTGAAGGTGCCGCGGCCGACATCTTCGCCGGTCAGGCGAATCGGCGTGCCGTCGGCCAGGATCGTGGCGAGCGCGAGCTCTTCGGCCGTGGCCCAGTCGATGGTCTTCTGGGCGGCGTCGTCCAGCACGTGCCAGCGCTTCTCGCGCGTGCGCTCGAGCTTCTTGTGAATCGTGAAGCCGCGCGGGCGCTCCATCAGGCCTTCGTTGATCTCGCGCAGCGTCGTGATCGGTACCGCCGTTTCCGCGGCGCCGGCGGCGCCGGCGGGTGGCGTCGGTGCCATCGGCGCGACGAAGTCGACTTCGGGTTTGAGCGCCGTCAGGGCCTGTTCAAGCGCCGTGAAGTGCTTCTGCACCAGCGCCTCGGGGTCGCTGGCGAACACGTGGTTCTTCGCCTTGAGTGCCCGCGCGAAGACGTCGCGCACCGTCGGGTGCGCGTTGACGCGCTGATAGAGCATCGGCTGCGTGAAGGCCGGCTCGTCGCCTTCGTTGTGTCCATGCCGGCGGTAGCCGACCAGGTCGATCAGGCAGTCCCGGCCGAACTTCGCGCGATAGGCCCAGACCAGCCGCGCCGCTTCGATGCACGCGACGGCGTCGTCGGCGTTGACGTGGATGATCGGGATCTTGAACCCGCGCGCGAGCCCGCTCGCGTAGCTGGTGCTGTAGGACTCCAGCGCCGTGGCGGTGAAGCCCAGCTGATTGTTCGCGATGATGTGGATCGTGCCGCCGGTGTCGTAGCCGGCCAGCCGCGAGAGGTTGAGCGTCTCGGCCACGATGCCCTGGCCGGGAAACGCCGCGTCGCCGTGGATCAGCACAGGCAGCGTGACGTTGCGGTCGAACGTCGGCGCACCCGGCTTGTCGGCCTTCGTGCCCGCCGCGCGCGCCATGCCCTCGACGACCGGGTTCACGGCTTCGAGATGGCTCGGGTTCGGCACCATCGACACGGAGATGTGGCCGCGCGACTTTCCGTGCACCTCGACGGTCGCGCCGGCGTGGTATTTCACGTCGCCGGTGAAGCCGAGGTCGATGCGCCACGTGCGCGAGTCCACCGGATCCTTGAACTCGGCGAGGATCTGCGCGTACGGCTTCTGCAGGATGTGCGCGAGCACATTGAGCCGCCCGCGGTGCGCCATCCCGATGAGCATGTCGGCGATGCCGTGATCCGTGGCGCCCGCGATGATCTCGTCAAGGATGGGCAGGAGCATGTCCAGACCCTCGACCGAGAAGCGCGTCTTGCCGGGGAAGGTGCGGTGCAGGAAGCGCTCGAAGACTTCCACCTGCGTGAGACGATCGAGCAGCGCGTCGGCGTCCACGGCGGTGACTGGCGGGCGGAAGCGGCCGGATTCGGAGACGTCCCGCAGCCACTCGCGCTCTTCCGGCACGAACACGTGCGAGCAGTCGTAGCCGGTCGTCGCGCAGTAGATCTCGCGGAGCCGCGCCACGGCTTCGGCCGCGTTGGCGGCGCGCTCCGCCGCGGGACCGCCGATCAGGCTGGCCGGAAGCTGTCGGAGGTCCGCCTCGGTGATGCCGTGCGTCTCGGGCGCGAGTGACGGGTCTCCGGGCGGCTCGTTGCCCAGCGGGTCGAGATGCGCGGCCAGGTGTCCGTAGCGCCGGATGGATTCGGCGAGATTGGCCGCGCCGACGGCCGCACGCAGTGACGCGACCGTGTGTCCCGGGGCGGTGTCGCCGGTGTCGGCAACAGCCTGCGGTGTCCACGTCGCGAAAATGCGTCGCGTGTCAGCGTCGACCGAGTCCGGATTCGCCAGATAGCGCTCATAGAGCTCCTGCGCGTATCCGGCGTTGACTCCCTGAAATTGGTCTGCGCCCATAGCTTGATAATGGTACCCCACGGATGATCCGTCTTATAGCCATCGACATCGACGGGACGTTGCTTGATAGCCACGGCCGTCTACCCGATCGCAACCGCGTCGCCATCGAGGCGGCCGTCGCGCGCGGCGTCCACGTTGTGCTCGTCACCGGGCGCAGCTTTCCGTTCGCCGTGCCGGTCGCCCGGCAGTTGCCGGCGCCTGTCTCTCTTATCGTCAGCAACGGGGCGTTGGAACGGTCCCAGGACGGTAACACCCTCGCTTCCCGTCTCCTCCCCGCGTCTGCGGCGGCCAGGATCCTCGCGGCGACGGACGACTACCGGCACTGCACGGCCCTGATCTTCGACCGCGAGGCCTCCGGCCAGATCGTGGCGGACACCATGGATTGGGAGGTCCCGAACCGGAAGCACTATTGGTTGCGGAACAGCCACCTGATTGCCCAGACAACTCCGCTCCATGCCGCGCTCACGGAGGACCCGGTCGAGGTGATGTTCAACGGCACCGTGGCCGAGATGCGCCGGCTGGCCAGCCACCTGGCGGGCCTGGGCGACGGCTTTGCCGTGGCCGCGACCGAGTACGAGGATCGTGACTTCACGCTGCTCGACGTCACCCACCCGGAGGCGACCAAGGGGCAGGCCCTGGCCTGGCGCGCCCGGGAACTGGGCCTTGGGGCGGCGGAGGTGATGGCGATCGGGGACAACCTGAACGACGAGGAAATGCTGCGATTTGCGGGGTGTCCGGTCCTGATGGGCAACGCGGTGCCGGGGCTACGGGGCCGCGGCTGGGCCACGACCGCCTCCCAGGACGAGGCCGGTGTGGCCGCCGCCCTCGAGCGCTTCGTGCTCGGCGTCTGACCCGGCTGCACGCCGTTCCCGCGCTTCACAGCGCTGCAAAGTTCTATCCCGTCCCGTCCGATACGCTAGGTGAACATGGCCAACGCGACCGCCGCGCCGTACACCCCCAGCCAGAACCACGTCGGGGTCAACCTCACGTACACGAAGTTCCTGTTCGTCATGGTTCGCGACGACGAAGCGATCGGCGCGCGCCTTCGCACGGCCGGCGGCTCCATCGCCCGCGGGTTCTTCAACGACTTCGACGCCGATGGCACCCGCGACGTGCAGGCGCACGAGACGATTCAGTTCTTCGCCAGCGACCGCCGGCCCGACGCCGAAGGCCTGGCCGCCGCGCGCTACCTCGTGCAGGTCTCCGGCAAGTACCGGCCCCGGCTGCAGGAAGTCGAGGCCGAGCTGCGGCGCCGACTCGGCGACTCCGGCGAGGTCACCGCGCTCGACGGTGCCCACCGTAACCCGCGGTACACGAGCGCGGAGCTCTACGACCACGCCTATCGCAAGGCGCAGGTGCGCCAGTCAGGTCGTCAGGCGAAGAACGTGTTCATCCTGTCGATGAACAAGACGCACGACTGGTGGCAGATGAGCGCGCTGGATCGGCACGCCTACTTCTACCCGCACATCGACGCGAAGACGGGGAAGCCTGCCGATGGGCACGCCCGCACGGCGGACCGCGGCGTGCAGACGCTCTTCCGCCGCCTGTTCCACAACCCGGACGGGTACGAACGCCCCGGCGAGTTCGACTTCATCACGTACTTCGAGTGCGGGGATGAGCATGTCGACACCTTCGGGAAGGTGCACGAGGCGCTCCGGGATACGGCGAAGAACCCCGAGTGGGCCTTTGTCGAAGAGGGTCCGCTCTGGCGCGGCACCCGACTCCTCCGCTGGTAGCGCCCGCGGCTACCGGAGCCGGTTCGCCAGCAACCCGACGCTCAGCGCGTAGTAGTGGGCGCAGTTGTAGCCCAGGATCGCGTCGTAGCTGGCCGTGACGAGAAACTGGCGCGTGCCCGTGTCGACGAGCGCCGCGTCGGGTCCCTGTATCGAGAGCGGCTTGCCGTCCATCCGCGTGACACCCAGCGCCCGCCATCGGGACAGCGGCCGGCGT
>JBIKWH010000185.1:0-4760 GCA_044356435.1 Vicinamibacterales bacterium | reverse complement strand
GCCATCGCCCTGGCCGGCGAGGCGATCCGGATCTGGGCGGCCGGACACCTCGAGAAGAGCCGGGAAGTCACGCGATCCGGCCCGTACCGCTGGACCGCGCACCCGCTCTATGTCGGGTCGTCGGTGCTGGCGCTGGGCGTCGTGGTCGCGGCGGCGAGCCTGCCGCTGGCGGCCCTCGCGTTCGTCTACATGACGGCGACCATCACGGCGGCCGTGCGGACGGAGGAAGCGCATCTGCGCGAGGCGTTCGGCAGCACGTACGACGACTACCGCGCCTCCCGGGCGCAGCCGATGGCGCGGCAGTTCAGCCTGGCGCGGGCCATGCGGAACCGGGAGTATCGCGCCCTGGCCGGCGTCGTGCTGGGGTTCGCGTTGCTTGCGCTCCGCGTCCTCGGGCCTCTATAATCTTTCTCTTGGCCGCAGCACGTGGTGGCCAGATGGGCGCGCAGGACGCGCGCTGGGCCGCTGGTCCTGCCGAACGCGCGAAAGCGCCGAAGGAAGGGCGGTTAGCTCAGCTGGTAGAGCACCGGCTTTACACGCCGGCTGTCACAGGTTCGAGTCCTGTACCGCCCACCACAATCCAGACTCGGGGTCGTAGTTCAGTTGGTTAGAACGCCGCCCTGTCACGGCGGAGGCCGCGGGTTCGAGTCCCGTCGACCCCGCCACTCTCACTCTCGAGAGTGGTCCCTTCCCGAGTCCAGCCGCGCGGCAGCCGCGATATCGTTGGTCACAGATGTGCGGCATTCTCGGCGCCGCTGACTGGCGCGGCGGGTCCCTCGACACCGCGCGGTTCGCTGCCGCCACCAACCTGCTTCGGCACCGCGGCCCCGATGGCGGCGCCTGCTGGACCGAGCCCGGCGTCTTCTTCGGCCACCGGCGGCTGGCGATCATCGACATCGCGGGCGGCCTCCAGCCCATGGCGAGCGGCGACAACCGCGTCGTGCTGCTGCTGAACGGCGAGATCTACAACTACCGCGAACTGCGCGAGGAACTCGCCGCCGAAGGCGTGCGGTTCCGCACCTCCTCCGACACCGAAGCGCTCGTCGAGGGCTACCGCGTGTGGGGCGCGGACGTCGTCCACCACCTCGACGGCATGTTCGCCATCGCCGCGTGGGATCGCGTGACGCGCGAGCTGTATCTGGCGCGCGACCGCTTCGGCGAGAAGCCGCTGCTCATTGCCGCCACACCGGGCCGCGTCGCGTTCGCCTCCGAGATGGCGCCGCTCAGCGCGCTTGGCGCCGCGGGTGCCGAGCTGGACCTGGATGCGCTCGGCGGCTTTCTCTGTCTCAACTACGTGCCGGGCACGCGCACGATGCTGCGCGGTGTGGAGCGGCTGCCACCCGCCACGTGGCGCCGCTACCGGGCGGACGGCACGGTGGAGCAGCAGACGTACTGGCGTGCATCCGACGCGAAGCCTGTGCACGTGCCGGCGAACGACGGCGACACCCTCGACGCGCTCCAGGCGCGGCTCGACCACGGCGTGGCCCTGACGCTCAGGAGTGACGTGCCCGTGGGGCTCTTCCTGTCAGGTGGCGTCGACTCGGCGCTCGTGGCCGAGAGCGCCGCGCGGCAGGGTCAGCTCGCGGCGGCCTTCTGTGTGGACTACGAGGAGACACCGTTCTCCGAGTCCAGGGGCGCGCAGCACGTGGCCGACCGTGTCGGCGTGGAGCTGGTCCGCGTGCCGCTCGATTCCAGTGCGCTGCTGCGCGTCGAGGCGCTTGCCTCGCACCTGGACGACCCGCTGGCGGATTCGTCGGCCGCGGCCGTCTGGAGCGTTGCCGAGGCGGCGGCCCGCCGCGTGAAGGTCGTGCTGAGCGGTGATGGTGGCGACGAGCTCTTCGGCGGTTATCTCTCGTATGGCGCGACGGGGCTGCACCGCCACATGTCCGCGCTGACCCCCAGTCCGCTTCGCGCGTTGGCCGGCCTGGCGGCCGGTTCGGTGCCGGTGAGTCCGGCGATGACGGCTGGCGCCGACGAGAAGCTGCGGAAGTTCCTCCGCGCCGTCGCGCTGCCCACGCGCGAGGCGCACTTCACGTGGAACGGCAGTTGGGTGCCGCGCGATGCCGCCGCGCTGCTGCACGGGGCGGACGCGAAGCAGGCGGCACTGGCGGCGATCGCCCACGTGGCCGCGCGCGTGCCCGACGCGCCGTCGCTCCGTGACCTGCAGCTCGCCGACATCGCCGAGTACCTGCCGAACGACATCCTCGCGAAGGTGGACCGCAGCACGATGGCGCACGGCCTCGAAAGTCGCGCGCCCTTTCTCGACCGGCAGCTCGCGGAGTTCGCGCTCGGCCTGCCTGACCGCCTGAAGACGACGGGCCGCTCGCATACAAAAGTGTTGCTGCGGCGTCTGGTTGCGCGCCATTTCGGTGAGGACCACGCTCGGGCCCCGAAGCAGGGCTTCAGCATCCCGCTGCACCACTGGCTGCGGACGTCGGGCCGCGATGTGATGCGCCGCGTCCTCGACCGCGACCGCGTCCGGGCGCTCGGCGTGCTGGATGACGCCGCGGTGCGTCAGGCCGCGGACGACCACGCGTCCGGCCGTCGGACCCTGGGTACTGAATTGTGGGGACTGATGGTGCTGGTCTGCTGGTTCGAGCAGCGCGTCGCCTCGCCACCCTCTCTTGCCGGCCAGAACACCGCCGACCTCCAGCCGCTGACGTTCACACAGCCGGCGCCCTGATCGCCGATCAGCGGCCGCTACGGCAGCGTGAGCGCGACGAACTCGCCGGGCACGCCAGGCGCGCCGACCGGGACGACGATGTACTGCTTGCCCCCGGCCATGTAGGTCATCGGCATGCCGCTCTGGTTCGCTGGCAGTGTCACCTCGCCGACGACGCGCCCTGTGCGCTTGTCGTAGGCGCGCAACGCCGGGCCTCCGGAGCCGGGCGGCACCGCGTAGAGGCCCGACCCCTCGCCGGCCACGAGCAGGGTCTTCGTTACGAGCATCCCGGCGTGATCCCATCGGCCGGTGTTCGGCAGTGTGACGCCGGTGAGCGCGGGGTGCTTCGTGATCCACTCGGGCGTCGTGCCGAGCGGCGTCATCCACGCGTGCTCGCCGGTGTTCAGGTCGATCGCCGTGATGCGGCCGTAGGGCGGCTTGATGAGGGGCAGGCCCTGGGGTCCGAGCACGGGCAGCGTCAGCGGCTGGTTGCTGACGCCATCGGCGTCCGGGCGTCGCGTCAGCGTGGCTTGCGCCATCCGTCTCGGTGCGGGCGGCGGCGCGCTAGCCGGCGTGGACGGCGGTACTGCTGCGACCTGAGCGGGCGTGGGCGGGACCTGGCCCGCATTGGCTGTTTCCTTCGTCACGGCGTACACGCGCGCCAGCGTGTGGGAGGAGACGTACAGCATCCCCGTCTCCGGGTCGGCTACGCCGCCCTGCCAGTTCGCGCCGCCCGTCGAGTTCGGCAGGTGCAGCGTGCCCTTCTTTCCGTTCGCGCCGGCGAGGCTCGGCGGTGTGTAGAGCGGGCCCAGGTTGTAGTCGCCCACCATTTTCAGCGCCTCGGCCTTCAGGGCCGGCGTGAAGTCGATCACATCGTCCGGCCCGAGGCCCTGCCGGTCGAACGCCGCCGGTTTGGTCGGGAACGGCTGCGTCCTCGCGCTCTGCTCGCCGGGCACGGTCGACTGCGGCACCGGACGCTCCTCGATCGGCCACACCGGCGTGCCGGTCACGCGGTCGAACACATAGGCAAAGGCCTGCTTCGTCACCTGCGCGACGGCCTTGATAGGCCGGCCGTTCACCGTCACATCGAGCAGGATCGGCGGCGCCACGGTGTCGAAATCCCAGATGTCGTGATGCACGAGCTGGAAGTGCCACACGCGCCTGCCCGTACGCGCGTCGAGGCAGACGAGGCTCGTCGCGAACAGGTTGTCGCCGGGGCGATGTCCGCCGTAGGTGTCGTTGGTCGCGGTTTCGACGGGCAGGTAGACGTAGCCGAGGTCTTCGTCGGCGCTCATCGGCGTCCACACACCGGCGTTGCCCGTGTAGGCGGCCGAGTCCTTCTCCCACGTCTCGTAGCCGAACTCGCCGGGCTGCGGGATCGTGTGAAAGATCCAGACTCGCTTGCCGGTGCGGACGTCGTAGCCACGCACGTGCGCGGCCGGGTTCTCCCGTGTCGGCGCGGCGGAAGGCATCGCCGTGCCGACGACGGCGATGTTGCCGACGATCATCGGCGGGGAGGTGGAGCCCAGCAGACCGTCCTTCGGGCGGGGCTGGTCCAGGCCGTCGAGCAGATCGACGACGCCCTTCACGCCGAACGACGGAATCATCCGGCCGGTCTTCGCGTCGAGCGCGATGAGCTGGTAACCCGGCGTGACGTAGATCACGCGGTCATCGCCGCGCCGATCCGTCCAGTAGGCGAGACCCCGGTGATTCAGGCGCGGTGCACGGCGGCCACGGGCGCCTTCGTCAAAGCGGAACGTCCAGCGGGTTTCACCGGTGATCGCGTCGAAGGCGACGACCTGCCGGCTCAGGCCGACGGTCGTGTAGAGCACGCCGCCCACCATCAGCGGCGTCGCCTCGAGGTTGTATTCCGGCTTCGCGCCGAAGTTCTCGGTTCTGAAGCGCCAGGCGACTTTGAGCGACGAGAAGTTCCCGGCCGTGATCTCGTCCAGCGGCGCGTATTTCGTGCCGCCCGCGTCGCCGCCGAAATGCCGCCACTCTCCGCGGGTCGTGCCCTGCTGGGCGCGTGCACCAACCGCCCATGCCAGGGCGATGACCAGCGCGGATACGACGACCTGGCGCCTGCGAGAGATCCGTT
>JBIKWH010000184.1:0-4771 GCA_044356435.1 Vicinamibacterales bacterium | reverse complement strand
CCGTTGCTCAGCGTCACCACCTTCCGCGTCCCATCCACGCCGGTCACCAGCGTATCGCCGACGAAGCGGATGCCCCGTTCGGCAAAGGCCGCGAGGATGGCCGCGGACGTGTCCGGTGACGGCGGGATCGGAGTGCCGAAGGGCATGACCAGCGTGATGGACGACTGTGCGCGCCGACCGCGTTCGGTCAGGTAGTCATGCAGCAGCAACGCGGCTTCGCTTGGGGCCGGCGGACACTTGAAGCTCTTGCCCATCACCCCGATCACGGCGGCACCACCTTCGAACCGGGGGAGGACATCGCGCAGCACGGTCGCACCGGCGACCGAATAGAACTCGTGGCCGCCTTCGGTCAGTCCCGGAGTCGCGGCCGGGTCCACGTCCGCGCCGAGGGCCACCACCAGGATGTCCGCCTCGAACGTGCCGGCGGACGTCTCCACTTTGCGGGTTCGCGGGTCGATCGCGTGCACCTCTGCCTGCACGAGGCGCACGCCGGGCTTGGCAATCTGCCGGTACGCGTGACGCACGGCGTCCGGCGTCTGCCGGCCGAACACCACGTCCAGTTTGGAGAAGCCGAAGACGAAGGCGTCGCTCTTGTCGATGAGGACGAGGTCGAGTGCGTCCCCGAAGCGTTCGGACAGCAGCGTCGTCAGTTCCAGGCCACCAAAGCCGGCCCCCAGCACCAGGATTCGGAGAGACATAAGCGCCGAGAATATCAGTCCCACGCGAATCCTCAGCGCGTCACCGCGCGAGAAATACGTGGCGTCTAGTTGCCGCCGACATCCACCAGCGGACAGCCTCTCGAGCGGAAGTACTCGTGCACGCCCTCTGCTTCGACGCCGCGGACGACCTTGTCGCGTCCCTTGCCGCCTTTCGCGGGACGCCATGCCTCGGCCGGCGTGCACACAGGCAGATCGCCGGCGACGTCCTCGCGCACGAAATACGCGTTGCTCGAGTTCGGTGCCGAACACACGAGACGGTACCCCTTGCGCTTTCCGAGGGCGGCGAATCCCGCGATCGACGCGCCGAAGTATCCCTTCGTGTTCATCGGCTGCCCGTCCGGACCCTTCTGCTTTCGGGAGAAGTTGTCACGGTAGGCGATCGTCACGGCCGCGTCCGGACCGAACAGCGGGTTGAACTCGACGACGACAAGACGCGGGCGCACTGAGAGCGCGTCCCAGACCCAGTAGTCGATCCCGTCCACGTCAATTCCGAGGTAGTCCAGCCTGTCGGCGAAGCCGTGCTCGGCGAGCAGCGGTCCGACCGTACCGCGGTCGACGAAGGCCGCGACCGCCTTTGCGCCGGGGTAGTGTGCCGAACAGATGTGTGCGAGTTCGTCGCTGCCGTCGACGAGCAGCCCTTCCCACGCGAGCGCGCCGACGAGGATGCCGGCATTGCCGCCGTTGGCGCCACAGCCGATCTCCACAGCGCGCCGATGCTCCACACCGATGCGCCGAAAGACTTCGACCGTGATCCCATCTTCGCCGTGCTGGGAGCACACCTTCGCCTGATAGTCAGCCAGCGGCCGCCCCGGCTCGCGGCTCAGCCAGCCTTCGACGACTTTCGCCAGGTCAGCGGGCGGCTTCCAGGACCGACGGGCGGCCATATGGGCCTCACCCAGTTCCGCTTTCGCGATTGCCCGCCAATCCACGCTCGTTGTGGCGTCGAGGGCGGCGCCGGAGCCCGCGGCCAGGTGCGCCACGATCAACGACAGGAACTGCGCCGCTCTCTTCTCGTCCAGCTCCCGAATCATCTTGACCCAGATGCGGAGGCTGTTCTGCTGGCTCTCGGTAAGCGTTGAAATCATGAGACGCGGCAGGATACAACAGCGCTGAAGCGGTCTGGATGTGAGGGGGCAGCCCGATTCCACCGGATTTCCTCGATCTCACGTCAGTCTCAATACCCGACCAAACTTGACGGACATCCAGCGATCGCCTAATCTCAGACCAGACTAGTCGGGTATCGAGCCCGGCCCACCATGCTGAGACTTTCCAAGCGCGCCGACTACGCCCTGATCGCGATGAAGCACCTGGCCCAGCGCCAGGACGCCGCGTCGGCGAACGCGCGTGAGATCGCTGAGGCCTACGACATCCCGATCGAGCTGATGGCCAAAGTGCTCCAGAAGCTGGTGCGGACGGGCCTGCTCCGGTCGCTCCAGGGCACCCGCGGCGGGTACGTCCTCGGCAAGGCGTCCCAGTCGATCACCGTGGGCGACATCATCCAGGCCATCGACGGCCCGTTTTCCGTGACGGCCTGCTCCACGGAGAAGAACACCTGCGAGCAGTACGGGAAGTGCAGCATCCGCGACCCGCTCTGGCGCATCAAGGAACGTATCGTCGCCGCGCTTGGCACCGTGTCGCTGGCCGAGATGGCTGCTGAAACCGACCAGCCCCTTCCGCCGGCGCTCGTGCCGGCCGCCTTGCTGAGAACCCACGTATGAAGCTACCCATCTACCTCGATTACCACGCCACGACGCCCGTGGACCCCCGCGTCCTGGAGGCCATGCTTCCGTACTTCACGGAGGTCTTCGGCAACGCCGCCAGCCGCAATCACGCATTCGGCTGGGCCGCCGAGGAAGCCATCGAGACGGCCCGCAAGCAGGTGGCGGATCTCATTGGTGCGAACGCGAAGGAAATCATCTTCACGAGCGGCGCCACGGAGTCGAACAACCTGGCGATCAAGGGCGTCGCGGAGATGTACCGCGAGAAGGGCAACCACATCATCACGTGCGTGACGGAACACAAGGCCGTCATCGACACGTGCAAGAAGCTCGAGAAGCAGGGCTACCGGGTCACGTACCTGGCCGTGCAGAAGGATGGCCGCATCAGCCTCGACGAACTCAAGGCCGCCATCACGGACAAGACGATCCTCATCTCCATCATGACGGCCAACAACGAGATCGGCGTGATTCAGCCGATTGCGGAGATCGGTGCCATCGCGAAGGAGAAGGGCATCCTGTTCCACACGGACGCCGTGCAGGCAACTGGCAAGATTCCGTTCGATGTGAACGCGCTGAAGGTCGACCTGGTCTCCCTGTCGGCGCACAAGATGTACGGCCCGAAGGGCGTGGGCGCGCTCTACGTGCGGCGGCGCAATCCCCGGGTGCTGCTCGCGGAGCAGACCAACGGCGGAGGCCACGAGCGCGGCATGCGGTCGGGCACGCTGAACGTGACAGGCATCGTGGGCCTTGGCAAGGCGGCGGAGATCGCAAAGGCGGAGATGGCCAGCGAGACAGCCCGGCTCAGCGCGATGCGCGACCGGCTGAGCGCGGAGCTGCACAAGAATCTGGACGAGATCTTCATCAACGGGTCGGTGGAGCACCGTCTGCCGCACAACCTGAACATCAGCTTCGCGTATGTCGAAGGCGAGTCGCTGCTGATGGGGATCAACGATGTGGCCGTGTCGTCCGGGTCCGCCTGCACGTCGGCCAGCCTGGAGCCGTCCTACGTGCTCAAGGCGCTGGGCGCGGGTGACGACCTGGCGCATTCCTCAATCCGCTTCGGCCTCGGCCGGTGGACGACGGACGAAGAGCTCGACTACGTGATCGAGAAGCTCACGACGGTGGTGCGGCGGCTGCGCGAGATGTCGCCCCTCTACGAGATGGTCAAGGAAGGCGTGGACCTCAGCAAGATGCAGTGGGTCACGCACTAGGAGAGAGACATGGCTTACTCAGACAAGGTCATCGACCACTACGAGAACCCGCGCAACGTCGGCTCGCTGCCGAAGGATGACGACAACGTCGGCACCGGCCTCGTCGGCGCGCCCGAGTGCGGCGACGTGATGAAGCTGCAGGTCAAGGTGAACCCGCTGACGGGTGTCATCGACGACGCCAAGTTCAAGACGTTCGGCTGCGGCTCGGCGATCGCCAGTTCCAGCCTCGCGACCGAATGGCTGAAGGGCAAGACGGTCGAGGAGGCGCTGGCCATCAAGAACACCGACATCGTGGAAGAGCTGGCGCTGCCGCCGGTGAAGATCCACTGCTCGGTGCTGGCCGAGGACGCCATCAAGGCGGCGATCACGGACTACAAGGCGAAGCAGGGTAAGGGCGAACCCGCTCTTGCCGGAGCGTCGGCAAAGCTCTAGGTCCATGGACGCCATCCAGATCACCGACGTCGCCGCGAAGAAGATCCGCTCGCTGATGGCCAAGCAGGGCATCGACGAGGGCGGACTTCGTGTGGGCGTGAAGGGTGGCGGCTGCTCCGGCCTGAGCTACACCTTTGCCTGGGAACGCGAAGCGCGTCTGGGCGACGAGGTGTTCGAGGGCGTCGAGGGTGCGAAGATCTACGTCGACAAGAAGAGTCTGCTGTTCCTGAAGGGCACCACGCTCGACTACGACACGGCGCTGCTCGGCAAGGGCTTCGTCTTCAACAACCCGAACGCCAAGCAGAGCTGCGGCTGCGGCAGTTCGTTCGGGGCCTAGCCCCACCCACGCGCGTGGTGCCGTCCGGACGGACGGCCCGCATTGAACCATGACCCCAGAGCCCACCAAGACGCCGACGATGATCGAGTGCCACAGTTGTGGCGCCGGCGCCCCGTTGCGCGAGCACTTCTGCCCGCAGTGCACGAACATCCTGCAGATTTCGCGTCACGGCGATTACTTCACGTTCTTCGGCCTGCCTCGGACACTGGTGGTGGAGCCCGCGGATCTGGAGAAGCGGTTCCGGGACTTGAGCCGGCAGTTTCATCCGGACTTTTTCTACAACGGCCCGCCTGCCTCGAAGCTGGCCAGCCTGGAGCGGTCGTCGTATCTGAACGATGCCTACCGCGTGCTGAA
>JBIKWH010000183.1:0-4778 GCA_044356435.1 Vicinamibacterales bacterium | reverse complement strand
CGAACGGCTGCACGAGCGGCCATGGCATCTTCGGCCTCTCGAACTTCGAGCTGCCGAGCCTGGTGGCGACACTCTGCTTCATGGGCAGCGGGCTCGTCGTCACGCAGCTTCTCTACAACGTGGTGCTCCGGTAGGCCGGTATGGCGATCTTCTTCCTCGCCGCCGGCGTCTGCTTCGGGTTCGTGCTGAGCCGCTCGGGCGCCGCAGACTACAACTTCATCCAGGGCATGTTCCTGTTCACCAACTTCCAGCTCTACGGCATCATCGGCACGGCCGTGGTCCTCACGGCGCCGGGGCTCTGGTGGATCCAGCGACGCGGCCACGCGCTGACCGGTGCGCCGATCGCGTTCGAGCGCAAGGCGCTGAACCGCGGAACCGTCGTCGGCAGCGTGCTGTTCGGCATCGGCTGGTCGCTGGCCGGCATGTGCCCGGGGCCGATTCTCGTCAATCTCGGAGAGGGCAAGCTCCCGGCGATCGGCGCGCTCGCCGGCGCGCTGGCAGGCTCGGCGCTCTTCGGTCTGCTTTATCCCCGGCTGCAGCGGCCCTTCGGCCTGCCGCCTCTTGGTTCTCCTTCCACGGAACACCGCACCGAATGATTTCTCTGTCACGTATCGGCAAGCAGCACGGCAAGCAGATCCTCTTCGTCGACGCCTCTTTCCAGTTGAATGCCGGCGAGCGCGTTGGCCTCGTCGGCCCGAACGGCGCGGGCAAGACCACGCTGTTCCGGATGATCGTCGGCGAGGAAACGCCGGACGAAGGTGACGTCTCCGTGCCGAAGCGCCTGACCGTCGGCTACTTCCGCCAGGACATCGGCGAGATGTCGGGGCGGTCCGTGCTGGACGAAGCGATTGCCGGCAGCGGTCGCGTGGGCGACCTGCACCATGAGCTGGAGGCGCTCCAGCACACGATGGCCGACCCGGATCAGGCGGACAAGCTCGACGCGGCGCTCGCCCGGTTCGGTGAAGTGCAGGAGGAGTACGAACATCTCGGCGGTTACGCCCTCGAAAGCCAGGCGCGCGAAGTGCTGCACGGCCTCGGCTTCGACGACGAACGCATCGATGGCGACGTCGGCGCGCTCTCCGGCGGCTGGAAGATGCGCGTCGAGATGGCGCGCATCCTGCTCTCGCGGCCTGAAGTGCTGCTGCTGGACGAGCCGACCAACCACCTCGACATCGAATCGATCGTCTGGCTCGAGCGGTTCCTGGCCGGACTCGACAGCGCGATTCTGATGACCTCGCACGACAAGGAATTCATGAACCGCGTCGTCTCGAAGATCGCCGAGATCGACGGCGGCGAGATCACGGTCTACTCCGGCAACTACGACTTCTACGTGCGCGAGCGCGCCATCCGCGAAACCAACCAGGAAGCGGCCTATGCCCGGCAGCAGGCCATGCTCGCCAAGGAGCAGCGCTTCATCGAGCGGTTCGCCGCGCACGCGGCCAAGGCCGCGCAGGTGCAGAGTCGCGTGAAGGCGCTCGAGAAGATCGAGAAGGTGGAGCCGCCACGCCGTCGCAAGGTCGTGGAGTTCGACTTCCGCCAGCCCCCGCGCTCGGGTGACCAGGTTGTCGTGATGGAAGGGCTGAAGAAGGCCTACGGGTCGCGCGTGATTTACGACGGCCTCAGCATGACCATCCGTCGCGGCGAACGCTGGTGCGTGATGGGCAAGAACGGCGCGGGCAAGAGCACGCTGCTCAAGATGGTCGCCGGCGCCCTCGCCCCGGATTCAGGCGACGTCACGCTCGGCGCCAGCCTCAAGATGGGCTACTTCTCGCAGCAGGCGCTCGACGTGCTGAACGCGGACTGCACCATCGAGGAGCAGCTCGGCAACGACTTCCCGGCGGAGTCCATCGGCGTGCTGCGGAGCCTCGCCGGGGCCTTCGGCTTCTCGGGCGATGACACGAAGAAGAAGATCAAGGTGCTCTCCGGAGGCGAGAAGACGCGCCTCGTGATGGCGCGCATGCTGCTCGAGCCGCCCAACTTCCTCGTGCTTGACGAGCCGACCAACCACCTGGACCTCGCGACCAAGGAGATGCTCGTGAAGGCCCTGAAGGACTTCGAGGGCACGATGCTGTTCGTCTCGCACGACCGCGCGTTCCTGCGCGAGCTGAGCAACCGCGTGCTGGAACTGGGCGGGGAGAGCGGCACGGAGGCCGAACCGCACCTCTATCCGGGTTCCTACGTCGAGTACGTCGAGCGCACGGGTCATGAAGCCCCCGGCGTGCATTCCTGAGGCGCGCACAGGGAAGAAGCCAGCATGAAATGTCATGTTGACAAATAGACATGTCATATTGATACTTCGCTCATGCCCGCGCATGAGGAGATCCTCGAAGCCGCCCGCCGCATCGGTTCCACCCGTGGCGACTGGACGTTTACTCCCGACGAGATCGTCAAGGCCCTCCCGCACCTGAACGCCAGCACCGTCCGGACGCACGTGGTCAGCCGGTGTTGCGTGAACTCGCCGCAGAACCACGACCACCAGTGGCCCTACTTCAAGCGGGTGCGGCGTGGCTGGTACGTGGTGCTGCCGCCGATGCGGCGCGAGCGGAAGGTTCCGGCAGCCGAGCGCGTCGCCGAGGCGCAGCCGGTGTTTGGTGCTCTGTCGACATCGGTGCGTCTGCGGGAGGCCGTGCACGGCTTCGTCTCGCGCAGCGACGGGTGGTTTGTCGCCGAGTGCCTGGAGCTGCCAGTCGTCACCCAGGGCCGGACGCTCGACGAGACGCTGGCGAACCTCAAGGACGCGGTGACGCTGTTCCTGGAGGACGAAGACCCGGCGCACCTTGGTCTCTCGCCGGGTCCGCGGCTGGTGATGACCTACGAGACGTCGCTCAGTGGCTCCGAAGCCTAGGCCGCTCTCCGGGTCGGACGTCATCAAGGCGCTGGGTCGGCTCGGGTTCGATGTCGTGTCCCTCCGGGGCAGTCACGCCAAGCTGCGGCGGATCACGGAGGACGGTCAGCGACAGGCGCTCGTGGTGCCGATCCACCGGGAACTGGCGACGGGCACGCTGCTGGCGATCTACCGCCAGGCGCGGAAGTTCATCCCGGAGCATGACCTGCGGCAGGTGTTCTTTCCGCCGGTGCACTGAGCAGCTCTACACCCCGAAGTGAAACGCGGCGAGGCGCAGGCCGCCGAAGGTGCCGTTGAAGGCAAGCGTGGCGGCGTCGCCGCCGGCTGCGCCGGTTGCGACCATCAGTGGGATCAGGTGTTCTTCGCGCGGATGGGCCGTGCGCGCCATCGGCGCTGCCGCCCAGTGCGTGAGGCTGGCCGCGCGGTCCGTCGCATCCAGTGCCATCACTCCGCGCAGCCACGCGTCGAACGTCTCCGCGACGGGCACGGCGCGCGGGTCGCGGAAGATGCGCAGGTTGTGGAAGGTCATACCGCTGCCCACGATGAACACCCCTTCGTCGCGCAGCGGCGCCAGCGCCGCGCCCATCGAGAGATGCGCGGCCGGGTCGAGCCCGGCCGTCAGCGAGAGCTGCAGCACGGGAATCGCCGGCTCGGGGTAGGTGACCTTCAGCGGGACGAACGTCCCATGGTCGTAGCCGCGGGCACTGTCTTCGGCTGCCTCGAAGCCGGCCTGCGTCAGCAGCTCGCTCACGCGTGGCGCCAGCCACGGCGCGCCCGGCGCGGGCCACGTGATGTGGTACGACGCGTCGGGGAAACCGTAGTAGTCGTAGAACATCGGCGGCGCCGCGGCGGTCATCAGCGTAGGCACTCGCTCCTCCCAGTGCGCGGACACGACGAGCAGCGCCCGCGGCGTCTCGCGCGGCAGCGTGGCCACGGACCTGAGATACGCGCTGAGCGCGTCCTTCTCGGCCGGGTCCAGCCCCATCTCGACAAAGGGCCACGGCCCGCCGCCGTGTGGCACGAACGCGACGGGCATCCGGGGACCGGCCGTCACCCCCGGACCTTCGCGATCTTCGCGTCGCGCTCGCTGGCCAGCCGCTCCTTCTCCCGCCGGAGCTCGCCCAGGACGAGCTCCCGCGCCTCCGGATCCCACATCGCCGCCAGCTTGCCCTGACTCATGATCTCCAGCTCGGCGACCTTCGCCTCGCACTGGTTCCTGATCTCCGTGATGGCCGCACGCTGGGCGTCGGTCAGCACCTGCTGCACCGCACCGCCCTCGGCATCCTCTTTCGCCAGGCGCTCCATCAACAGGTCCATCCGGCTCTTCAGCCCCTTGCCATCGCTCATGCCCCCATCCTAGCGCTCCCGTGGGTGCTATAACTCAGCCAACCCGAGGAGCCTTCATGCGCCTGTTGTCTGTTGCCCTGCTTGCCGTGCTGGTGGTCGGCCCTGCTGCTGCCCAGGATCCACCCGCGCCCCAGGACCCGCCCCCCGCCGCGCCCACGCCGGCAGCCAACGGGGGAGGGCAGGACGGCTCCATCCGCCCCTATGAACGGGTGGTCACGAAGGACGCGAAGTCCGACGAAGGCGTGTTTCTCGTGCACCGCATCAAGGAGCGTCTGCTCTACGAGATTCCGAAAGCGATGCTCGACCGGGAGTTCCTGCTTGTCACGCAGATCGCCCGCACGGCAGACGGCGCCGGGTACGGCGGGCAGAGCGTCAGCAGCCGCGTGGTCCGGTGGTCGCGCCTCGGCGACCGCATCCTGCTGCGCGGCGTCTCGCATCGCCTCGTGGCCGACCCTGCTACACCCATCGCGCGCGCCGTCCGGGCGGCCAACAACGACGCCATCATCATGTCGTTCCCGGTGCAGGCGCAGGGCAAGGACGAGACGGCCGTGATTGACGTGTCCCGGCTCTTCACGACGGACGTGCC
>JBIKWH010000005.1:0-16260 GCA_044356435.1 Vicinamibacterales bacterium | reverse complement strand
GCCGACGTGCCGGCGATGCGTGGGCACGTGCGTCCCGGAGGTGGTGTCGACCCAGACCTGCTCCCCCGACGCCACCCGGGCACGCGCCGGAGTGCACAGCCCCGCGATGCTCCGCAGGATGGTGGTCTTGCCGCTGCCGGACGGGCCGAAGATGGCCAGCACCTCGCCGCTCCCGCACGAGAATGCGACGTCGAGCGGCACGGGGCTCTCCTGCGCCAGGCTCACCTGGAGCGGGTTACCCACGGCGTCCCACCCGGCGGCTGAGCGCGGTCGTCGCCGAGAGCGCGACGAGCACGATCGCGAGCAGCACCATCGCCATCAGGGCGGCGCCCTCGTCGTTGAATGACTGCAGACTGTCGTAGATCGCGATGCTGATCGTCCGCGTCTCGCCCGGCAGGTTTCCGCCGACCATCAACACCACGCCGAACTCGCCGAGCGTGTGCGCGAAGGTCAGCACGAAGGCCGTCACGATGCCCGGCCAGGCCAGCGGTAACTCCACGCGGACGAGCCGCGTCCACGGTGACATCCCGCAGCAGGCGGCGGCTTCGCGCACGTGGACCGGGATCGCCTCGAACGCCCGCTGGATAGGCTGGACCGCGAACGGGATGTTGACGAAGACGGAGGCGACCAGCAGACCGGCGAACGAGAACGCCAGCGGCGCTCCGAACACGGCGTCGAGCGCACGGCCCACTGGCGAGCCCGCCCCCAGCGCGACGAGCAGGTAGAAGCCGATGGCCGTCGGCGGCAGCACGAGCGGCACCGCGATCAGTGTTTCAGCAAAGCTTCTGCCCGGAAACGCGCGGTAGGCCATGAGCCGGCCCAGCCAGATCCCGAAGGGCAGCAGGACGAGGGACGTCCAGACGCCGAGCCGAAGCGTGACGGCGAGAGCCTGCCAGTCCATGGTCAGCGCGGTCGCGCAAAGCCGTACCGTTCCAGCACGGCGCGCGCAGGTTCCTGTTGCAGGTACCGATAGAAGCGGGTCGCCACCGGCCCCGCCCGATTGAGCAGCACCATGCGCTGCTGCAGTGGCGGGTGTTCGGATTCCGGAATCAGCCAGAAGGAACCACGGCCGCGAAGGGCAGGTGCCAGCGTCAGTGAGTAGGCGAGGATGCCGCCCTCGGCGTTGCCGGATGCCGCAAACTGCGCCGCCTGCGACACGTTCTCTCCAAGCACCAGGCGCGGACGGACGAGGTCCCACAGGCCATGCTTCCGCAGCGCGGCCTCGGCGGCTTTCCCGTACGGCGCATGGTCAGGGTTCGCGATGGCGAAGCGGCGAATTCCGCCGCTGATCAGGTGCGCGCGCAGGCCGGCCAGGCCCGCCTCGGGCTTGACGGGCGAGCCGGTCGGTGCGAAGAGCACGATCCGTCCGCGCGCATAGGGCACGCCGCGGTCGCGCGCCAGGCCGGCGTCGGCCACCTTGAACACCAGCGCCTCGTCCGCGGACAGAAAGAGATCGAACGGCGCACCCGCGATCAGTTGCCGGGCCAGTGTGCCCGAGGAGCTGAACACCAGATCGACCGAGTCGCCGGTGTCGCGCCTGAACTGGCCCGCGACGTCCTCGAGCGCAAACTGCAGATCGGAGGCCGCGGCCACACGCGGCGCGCGCGCGGGCCCCTGCCCATAGCCGGCCGTTGGAACGGCGAGCAGCAGCCACGCGAGGACGACGCGCATCACGGTTTGCCGGAGCGGCCCACCATGACTTCGGTGGCCTTGATGATGGCCAGCGCCGGTTGTCCCCGCTTCAGCTTCAGCTCATCGACCGCGTCACGCGTGATGACCGCCGTCAGCCGCTGATCGCCAATCCGCAGGCGCACCTGGGCCAGCAGGCCGTCGACCCGCACTTCCTCGACGACGCACTCGAGCTGATTGCGACCGCTGATCGCCACCAGCGCCGGACCACGCTTCGGCACGCGCCCGGTCGACGGGGCCGGGCCCTGCGCCGCGAGGAGACGGTCCAGTTCCGCTTCCGGGATGCGGTGATGGCCGCCGCTCGTCCGCGTCGTGCGGACGCTGCCCTTGTAGATCCACTGTTTGAGCGTGGAGTAGTTCACGCCGAGCCGGGTGGCGGCGGCGCGCACGGACATCGGCGGCATGGTGGTCGGATCATATAGCTGAAATGAGCATATAAAGCGACTGGATTCGATGTTAATCGACCTCAGTGGCGCGTCTGCGCCGGAGAGCCAGCGCTGCACGCTCGTGTGATAATTCGACGCTGGGTCGGGGCGTCAGCCCCGCAGACCACGGAAGGAATCGAGAGCATGAAGAAGTTCGGTGTAGCGATAGCGATGACGCTGGTGCTCGGCGCCGCGGGATGCAAACAGGCGGACGGGCCGCTGCAGGACGCGTCGGCGCCCGACCGTGTGGGCGACATGGGCGACATCGGCAAGGATCTGATGGCCGTGCAGGCTAAGGACGCCAGCGGAGTGGCGGACTTCGTGGACGACCTCAGCAAGCTCTGCCCTGAGAAGCAGGCGGAGGCCGCATCACGGGATCTGGCGACGCGCGTGGCGTCCGCGGTGCAGACCGGCGGAAAGCTGACCATGCCCGACGCCGTGAAGCTCGGCACCGCGCTGTGGCAGACCGTGGCCGGCCGCGAGATCAGCCAGGCGCAGGCCGAAGCGCTGCGCGACGAGGTCGAGCAGTTGCTGACGTCGGCCGGTGTCGCGGATCCCTCTGGCGTGCTCGCGCAGATGGAGACCGTTCAGGAAGCGGTGAACCAGCGTCCACCGAAGTGGTACGAGTTCTTCTGATCGCGCCGCGTCGATCACCGTCGAGAAACAGCAAGGGCGCCGGATGCGTATGCATCGCGGCGCCCTTCTGACGTACGGTCCCGCGCGTGCGCGGGGTGGCTGTCTAGACTTCCCAGGGCAGACCGGGACGGCCGAAGTGGCCGTAGTTCGTGGTCTGCCGGTAGATCGGGCGGAGCAGATTGAGCTGGTCGATGATGGCGCGGGGCCGGAAGTCGAAGCTGTTCATCACGAAATCCTCCGCCGCCTTCTCGTCGCCGGTGCCGAAGGTGTCGACCTTCACCGAGACGGGCTTGGCCATGCCGATCGCGTAGCCGACCTGAATCTCGGCCATCCGCGCGAAGCCCTTCTTCACGACCTGACGCGCGACGTAGCGGCAGTAGTAGGCGCTGCTGCGGTCGACCTTCGACGGGTCCTTGCCGCTGAACGCGCCGCCGCCGTGCCGGCCCCAGCCGCCGTAGCTGTCGACGATGATCTTGCGGCCGGTCACGCCCGCGTCGGCCGAGGGGCCGCCGTGGCTGAAGTCGCCCGTCGGGTTCACGAAGAGCGTGGCGTCCTTGCTCCACCACTTGCCGAGCATGCGCGGGCCCAGGTCCTCACGGACGTACTCGGTGATCTTCTTCTGGTCGGCGTCCGGCGTGTGCTGCGTAGAGATGACGACCGCCGAGACGAACTGCGGCTGGTTGTTCTCGTAGACGACCGAGACCTGCGACTTGCTGTCGGGGCGGAGGAAGTTGACCTTGCCGGCCTTGCGATCGTCGGCCAGGCCCTTGGTCAGCTTGTGCGCGAGCACGATCGGCAGCGGCATGAGCTCGTCGGATTCGGCCGAGGCGTAGCCGAACATGATGCCCTGGTCGCCGGCGCCCTGGTCGCCGCTCTGGCTCGTCGTCGCCGTCACGCCCTGTGAAATCTGCGACGACTGCTGCGTGATGATCGGAATCAGCTTGAGCGTCGTGTCGCAGAAGGGCTCGGTGGCGTCCGTGTAGCCGATCTCCTTCACCGCCTGACGCACGATCTTGTCGAAGTCGAGCTTCGCGTTGGTCGTGATCTCGCCGGCGATCACCACGGTGTCGCTCTTGCAGAGCGTCTCGCAGGCCACGCGGCTCGTCGGGTCCTCGGTGAGGCATGCGTCGAGGACGGAATCCGAGATGTAGTCGCAGACCTTGTCGGGGTGTCCTTCGGATACGGACTCGGACGTGAACGTGAAACGTGACATGTAGCTCCTTCGGCCCACAAAAAAGCCCGCGACAGTCGCGGGCCCATGTGTGCGACTTAGATAGTGAAGAGCGCCCGGGGGAACTCCCGGATCGCGGCCCATCAAGTCGGTGAAATCGCCGCGCGCTCGAACGTGCCAGTATAACCGGAATGCTCCTGCTGGTGCACCACGCCGAGGCGGAGGCCCCGCAGGTCGACGCCATGCAGCCCCTCACGGCCCGAGGGCGGGCCCAGGCTGAACTGGTTGCGCGTGAAGCCGCCTCCCGGGGCGTCACGCCCGACGTGATCTGGCACAGCGGCAAGCTGCGTGGCCGTCAGACGGCCGACGCGTGCTGGCGGGCCTGCAACCCGTTCGCGGCGCTCTCCGCCGTGCGGGGGCTCCTGCCCGGTGACCCGCCGATATGGATGCGCGACACGCTGGCCGGCGACCCCCGGGAGATCGTCGTCGTGGGCCACATGCCGCACCTGCCGGCGCTGCTCGATCTGCTGACGGGGGGGCAGCCTGGCGCCGGAGGGGCGTTTCCGCTTCACGGCGCCGTCGCCCTCGAGGCGGACGGTCTCCGGTGGCGCGAGCGGTGGCGGATCATCCTTCCCACGGAAGGCTGACCCGCGCCCGCCCGATTCGCCTCAGCGGCTGACCGTGACGGCCGCCGGCTTCAGCAGCGTCACGCTGAGGGTCGAACCGCTCTCGAACACGGCCGCGTTGCGTCCCCCGGCCATGACGGCCGTCGTGCCCGCGCCGGCGCCGACCGTGCTGCCGATGGCGGCGCCCTTCTTGCCGCCGATGATGCCGCCGATGATCGCGCCACCGATGGCGCCGCCGCCGATCTTCGCCGCGCTTTCCTTCGACGCGGACGCGCCCTCGCGCAGGATCGCCTCCGTGTTGATCGGCACGCGGGTGCCATTCCCGAGCGTGACGCTGGTGAACCGCACGGCCAGCCGCGCGCGCTCCTTCACCTTGCCACCGCGCTCGACGAGCGTGACTTCGCCGTGCGCCTTCGAGCCGGCGGGGATCGCGACGCGGTCACCGACCCTGATGTCACCGGTGACCGTCGCGACCACGCGATCTTCGACCTGCGCATCCTCGCTGGTCACCGCCGTATCGAGTCGCAGCGCGAGTGCGGCGCCGGTGGAGACGACGAGCTCCTCGAACATCGGCTCGGCGGGTCGGGACTGTGCCGCCGCCGACGCACCCGGCGCTGCAGGCGCCGCGGAGACTGGCGCAGGGGCTGAAGACGCCAGACGCGCGTCCGTGCTGGCCGCCGCGGGTGGCGGAACGGTCTGGCTGGCCGGCGGCTGTCTCGATGCCTGAGCGGCCGGCCGTGCCGCGGCGGGCCGTGCGACGGATGCGGCCGGCGCAGCCGGCGCTGACTCGGGCACGGGGGCCGTGGCATCCGGCGCGGTGATGGCCGGCGCGACGGCCGGGTCAGCGATCGGCGCCGTGGTTGCCAGGTCGGCTGGTGGTGCGTTCTCTGTCGAGGGCCGCGTGGCCAGATACGTGGCGCCAGCGCCGACCGCCAGGAATCCGGCGGCAATCAACGCGGCAGTGGAGTTCGTGAACGTCATGGTTACGCTCCTCGCGAAAGTTCAGTCAGGCTGGCTTGAGCAAGCCCCGTACCCGCCTGTGCGCCCTGCTTTGTTGAGCCTTTCGCCGTTCACGGGCGGACACCGTAGCGATTCTTCCCGTCCTGTCCGCCCTTGGTGCACCTCTGCCGGGCCGGTTACAGCTCTCCCGGCGCGAGACCGGCCCGTGCCTCGATCGAGCCCGGTCGAAGCACCGCCTCCACCAGCGCCACTGGATCCGGGCTGGCGATCACGATCCCGCGATTCCCGGGCCTGATGAAACCGTCCGCGGTGGCGCGATCGAACTGCGCGAGGAGCGCGTCGTAGTAGCCGTCCACGTTCAACAGGCCGCAGCGCTTCGGATGGAGTCCGAGCTGCGTCCACGTCACGACCTCGCAGAACTCCTCGAACGTGCCGAAGCCGCCCGGCATCGCGACGAACGCATCGGCCAGATCAGCCATCTGCGCTTTGCGCTCGTGCATTGACGCCACGACATGCAGCTCGGTGAGACCCGCGTGCGCGATCTCGCGGTCGGCCAGGGCGCGGGGGATGACGCCGATGGCTTCGCCGCCGCGCGCCAGCATCGCGTCGGCGATGACGCCCATCAGTCCGACGGCGCCACCGCCGTAGACCAGACCCACGCCGGCCGCCGTCATCGCGTCCGCGAGCGCGACCGCGGCAGAGGTGTATGCCGGGCGCACGCCGGTCGACGATCCGCAGAACACACACAGACGCCGGGTGGACATCGGCCGATTGTCCTGCCGCCTTCCCGACCACGCAACCCGCGCGCGGCGTTCGGTTCTACACTCGGGATGGTGCGGGTCCTGGTCGTTGGTGCGGGCGTGGTGGGCGCGGCGGTGGCGGATGAGTTGTCCCGTCGCGGTGCCGAGGTCGTCGTCGCCGATATGCGCGTGCCCGCCGCCGGCTCCACCCAGGCTGCCGCCGGCGTGCTGGCGCCGTGGATCGAAGCGCACTCGGGCGGCCTGCTCGATCTCGGTGAGGCGAGCCTGCGCCGGTACGACGCGTTCGTGGACCGAGTGACCGCCGAAGGCGGCATGCCGGTGGAGTATCAGCGCCGGGGCACGCTCGAGGTGGCGCTGACGTCTGCCCAGGAGCACGCGCTCCGCCAGGATGCTGCGCGCTACACCGCAACCGGCGTGACCCACGCGTGGCTCGACGCCGCCGCGCTTCGCGCCGCCGAACCCGGCGTCGGCCCGGACGCGCGGGCCGCGCTCCTGCTGCCGGAACAGGGGTATGTGCAGGCCCGTGCGCTGACCGAGGCGTTGCTCCGCGCGGCGGGCCGACGTGGCGCCGTGTGCCACAGCGCCACGCGCGTGACCAGTCTGACGCCGACGTCCGAGGGGGTAACGGCCGAGACGCTCTCGGGCGCATTACACGCCGACTGCGCGGTGCTTGCCGCCGGGAGCTGGTCGAGCGGCGACGCGTTCCGCCCCGTGGCAGCCACGCCGGTGACGCCCGTGCGCGGGCAGCTCCTCCATCTCTCGGCGCCAGCGCCGCTTTCGACACGCGTACTCTGGGGCGCGGATTGCTATCTGGTGCCGTGGCAGGACGGGAGTCTCCTCGTGGGGGCGACGGTGGAGCACGTCGGATTCGATGAACGGCCTACCGAGGAGGGCGTCGACGGTCTGCGCCGCGCCGCGGCAGCGCTCCTGCCGGCGAGTGCCACCGCCGCGCTGCGCGAGGTGCGCGTCGGCCTGCGGCCCGGCACCTCCGACCATCTCCCGATCATCGGCCGTGCCTCGGCTTCGCCCCGCGTGGTCTTCGCCACGGGGCACTACCGCAACGGCGTGTTGCTCGCGCCGATCACGGCGGAGCTGGTCGCGGACTTGCTGCTGGACGGCCGCGAGGGATCTGAACTGCGCCTCGCCTCACCCGCGCGCTTCGGTCTCTAGACAGCCGCGCACAGCACGGCGGACGTATGATGCGCCGTATGGCCCTGCTCACAGACGCGGCGGTCGATGCGGCACTGGCGAAGCTCCCCGGCTGGTCCCGCCGGGGGCAGGTGATTGAGCGTCAGTTCGAGTTCGCGGGCTTTCCCGAAGCGGTCGCCTTCGTGGGGCGGCTGGTTCCGGGCGCCGAGGCCGCGGACCACCACCCGGACCTGACGATCAACTACCGGAAGGTCACGGTCTCCTACTCGACGCACGACGCCGGAGGCCTCACCGCCAAGGACCTCGCCGGCGCCGAGATGGCCGAGCGCGCGCGGGAACCCGGTCCGTGAAGCTGAAGAAGCTGTATTCCTCGCGCGAGGTGGCCGTGCTCACCGGACTCACGGCGCGGCAGCTTCAGTGGTGGGACGCCCGGCGGCTCTTCGCGCCGGCCGTGGGTACGCGGCGCACCGAGGCGGGCGGCTTTACCGAGCGCCGCTACACGCCGACGGACGTGATCGAGCTGCAGCTGCTGGCGGACCTGCTCCGCCGCGGGTTCTCGGTACCGCGGATCCGGCACCTGCTTGGCGCGCTCCGGGACGTGTTCGATGTGCGGCTCTATGAAGTGATCGGCGAAGAAGGGCCGATGACGCTGCTGATCTCCGGGGATCAGCTCTATCTCAGGGACGCGGTCGGGCAGCTCTTCGACATGGACGACCCGGCGCAGGCCCTGCTCGTGCCGCCCGACGATGCGAAGCTGAAGCCGCTCGAAGTGCGCGAGCGGCGGAAGCGGACTAGCGGATCGGAAAGACTGTCTCGAGGTCGTCGGCCGGCCTCGGAATGACGTGCACGCCGACCAGCTCGCCCACGCGGCGCGCGGCGGCGGCACCGGCATCGGTGGCGGCCTTCACGGAGCCGACATCGCCCCGGATGATCGCCGTCACCAGACCGGCGTCCACCTTCTCCCAGCTCACCAGCGTGACGTTCGCGGTCTTCAGCATGGCGTCGGCGGCTTCGATCATGCCGACCAGGCCACGTGTCTCGACCATCCCCAGCGCGTCGCCCACCTCGCGGGGTTCGGCGTCGTCTGCGCGTTTTGCGGTCATCGCGTCGGATTCTACCAGCCTTTCGCCGCGCGCAGCGCCGTCACGTGCGCGGTGTGGTGCCGCGAATGCCACGCGTACAGCTGCAGGTGGCGATCGAGCGTCAGCGGGCCCATCTCCGGGTGCGTGAACGTGCGCTGCAGCGTGGCCTCGTCGAGCGACTGCCAGAGCACGGTCCAGCGGGCGTGGACGCCGTCGACGATGCCGAGTGAGATCGCGACCGGCATCCGGCTGTCCGGCAACTGCGCCCACGGGTCCTGCTCGTAGGGCTTGATCGTCGGGTTCTCCTCGGTCAGGCCGAGCTTGAGCCGGATGTAGCCGTTCATGTGGCTGTCGGCCACGTGGTGCACGAGCTGCCGCACGGTCCAGCCGCCCTCGCGGTAGGGCGTGTCGAGCTGCGCGTCGGTCAGGCCGGCGACAGCCACGCGGAGCCGTCCGGGCAGCGCGGCGATGTCGGCGATCGCGGACTGCCGCAGCGCAGCGGTGATGGTGGCCTGCCGGTCGAACCGGCCGACGGGGAAGCTGGGGTCTGGCGTCGTCATTGTGTGGGTGACCTCGTGGGTCGATCCTATCGGGTTCCGCGGTGCCGTCGCATCCGGTCGCCGGCGAAGGATTAACATGCAGGAATGTCCCCGAAGCTGACTCAGGCAATCTATTCCCTGCTGCGCATCGTCGCGGCGTTTGTTTACCTGCTGCACGGGTTGCAGAAGTTCGGCCTGTTCGGCGGCACAGCGCAGCCGCTCGCGTCGCTGTTCGGCGCCGCGGCGTTGATTGAAGTGGGTGCCGGCACGCTCATCCTGCTCGGTCTCTTCACACGCCCCGCCGCGTTCCTGGCCAGCGGCCAGATGGCGGCGGCGTACTTCATCGCGCATCTCCCGCGCGGCGTGCTCCCGATCCAGAACGGCGGCGACGCGGCGGTGCTGCTCTGTTTCGTCTTTCTCTTCGTCTGCGTCAACGGTCCCGGCGTGTGGAGCGTGGACGCCCTGCTGAAGGGGCCATCGCGATCCTGAACCTCTACGCGGATCTGCTCGACGCGCGGCTACGCGAGGGCCGCGGCGGTCACCCGGCCGTCATCACCGACGACGATCGCTGCAGCTATCGCGCGCTCGACGCCCGTGCCGCGGCCTGGGCCGCGTGCCTGCACGCGACGGGCGTCCGCGCCGGCGAGCGCGTGCTCGTCGCGCTGCCGGATGGCGTCGATCTGGTGGCCGCGCTCTTCGGCGCGCTGCGCCTCGGTGCGATCGCCGCGCTCGCCAACCCGCGGCTGCCTGCGGGGCAGCTCGGGACGCTCGTGTCGTATGTCGACGCCGCCGTGACCGTCACCCGCCCGGACCGTGCCGCGGAGTGCGCGAACGCCGGGGACCGACTGCGACCGACGCTGGCGCCTGGCGACGTGCGGCCCGGTGGCGAGGTGCCGCCGCCCCATCGCGGGTCGCCCGGAGACGACGCGATCTGGCAGTTCACCAGCGGCTCCAGCGGTGAACCCAAAGCGGTCCGCCATTCGCACTGGTCCTTTGCCTCGGCGTCGGACGCCTATGGCCGCCAGGTGCTGGGCCTGAAGCCGGACGACATCACCATCGCCGTTCCGCGGCTCTTCTTCGGCTACGCGATGGGCACGAACCTCCTGTTTCCGTTTGCGGTCGGTGCCTCGGTCGTGCTGTTCGACGAGCGGCCGACCGCGTTTGCCGTGGCCTCCCGCGTCGTCCGCCATCGCGCGACCGTGCTCGTCACCACGCCCGCCTCTGTCCGGCAGATGGCGACGGCCGTAGACGTGCTCCCCGCGCATCTGGCGTCGCTGCGCGTCGCGACATCGGCAGGCGAGGCGCTGCCCGTGAGCGTGTCGGCCGCGTGGTCGCGCCGCTTCGGCGTCCCGCTCCTCGATGGCCTCGGCATGACCGAGATGTGTCACGTCGTCATCTCCCAGCGCGTGGGCGACGCGGTGCCGGGTTCGGTCGGACGGCGCGTTCCCGGCTACGAGGTCCGCCTCTGTGACGCGTCCGGAGCGGACGTACCCGACGGCGAGCCGGGCGAGTTGTGGGTGCGCGGCCCCTCACGCGCGCTGGGCTACTGGCAGCGGGCCGAGGCGGACGCGCGCGCCTTTCGGGACGAATGGTGCGTGCCGGGCGACATGCTCCGCGAGTTGCCCGACGGCCGCTTCGAGTTCTGCGGGCGCACCGACGACCTCTTCAAGGTGAATGGCCAGTGGGTCGTGCCCGCAGCCGTCGAGGCCTGCCTGCTGACGCACCCCGCGGTGGGGGAGTGTGCCGTGGTGGGCGAGCCCGACGCCGACGGGCTCATCCGGCCGCATGCCTTCGTCGTCGCCGACGAGATCACCGGGTCCCTGACCTCGGAGCTGCAGGCGTTCGTCCGCGAGCGCCTCGCGCCGCACGCGCATCCACGCCGCGTGACCTACGTGGACATGCTGCCCCGCACCGGCACCGGAAAGCTCGACCGCCCAGGTCTGCGCGCGCTGCTCTGACTCGACGGGCCACAGCGGTCCGCGGCCTGGCGGAACGCTACATGCCGACGGCGCGAACTGTCGACTCGGCCCGCCTCACGCACTTCGCGAGTTCCTTTTGAAGGGCGTCAATCCACACGGGCTTGGAGAGGAAGCTGTCCATACCGGCGTCGGTGCAGGCGGCGCGGCATTCCACCGTCGCATTGGCGGTCAAGGCCACGATCGGCGTCCGGGCGGCTGCTGGTCCGGCCTCGCCGCGGCGGAGTCGTCTGGTCGCTTCATAGCCGTCCATGATCGGCATGTCGCAATCCATCAGGATGAGATCCCACTCACAGGTCGCCGCGGCGCGCAACGCATCCGCGCCGTTGCTGACCACGACGGGCGTGCAGCCCGCCCGCTGAAGCAGCTTGCCGATGATCTTCTGGTTCACGGCGTTGTCCTCGGCGAGCATGACCCTCAGGGCGAAGCTCGTCTGGTCGCGGGGCAGCGCCGTCGTTGTGGCGACCGGTGCCACACCGGTCGTGACGGGGCCGAGCGGCAGCTCGAGGGTGAATCCGAACACCGAGCCCCGGCCGGGCTCGCTGCTGACCGTGACCGTTGAGCCCATCATCTGCACCAGTTCCCCGGAGATGGCCAGGCCGAGCCCGGTGCCGCCGAAGCGCCTTGTGGTGGACTCCTCCGCCTGCGTAAACGGCTTGAAGAGTCGCTCGATCCGATCCGGCGCAATCCCGATGCCCGTATCCTCCACGGCGAACCGGACCGTGGCGGTGACGGCGGTCGTGCGCTCGACGGCGAGCTGAAGCAGCACGTGACCGCGTTCGGTGAACTTGACGGCGTTGCCGCCGAGGTTCAGCAGCACCTGACGCAGGCGGGCGGGGTCGCCGAGCAGCGGCGGGGCGTTCTCGTCGATGTCGGTGAGCACCCGGACCTCCTTGCCCGTTGTCCGGACACGGATGAGGCCCGCGACATCCCGCACGAGTGCACGGGGGTCGAAGCCCACGCGCTCCAGTGTCACCTTTGCGTTCTCGATCTTCGAGAAGTCCAGGACGTCGTCAACGAGCGAGAGCAGGGCTTCTCCGCTGACGCGCAGTGCCGCGACGAGCTCCGCCTGCTCGTCCGAGAGCGGCGTATCGCGCAGGAGCGCGCACGCGCCCAGCACGCCGTTGAGGGGTGTCCGGATCTCGTGACTCAGCTTCGCCACGAACGAACTCTTTGCCTTGTTCGCCGTCGTCTCTCTTTCGGCGGTCGCCTTCGCCTGCGCCACTGTCCTCGTCGTGAGGGCTCTGGTGAGCGTGACCCCTGTGCCGACACCGAAGTAGATTCCGGCGCGCGTGACGATAAAGCCGTCGAGAATGTGATTCCGGTCGTCCTGAAATAGCCGGGCGCTGACTTCTTCGAGCGGCGTCTCGGAGTCGAGGACCAGCGGCGTGCCGTCGGCGCACTCCACGACACGCTTCCGGGAATAGAGATCGCGCCCGAATCGCTGAGAGAGCTTTTCGAGCAGCCGGAACCGGTTGAGCAGCGCCACCGGGACTCCGCCCGCGTCGACCACTGGCAGGGCGAAGAGTTCAGGCGCGGCGCTGAACCGCTCGGCGACCTCCTCGCACGAGGTGTCAGCGAGCACGGGCGGCACGGACTCAACCAGGTCGCCCGCACGGTGGTGCGCGACGTCAGTGGCATCGTCCTCAAACGGGCGGGTCGGCAACGGCTCCGGCATGTGTGTCTCCGGAGACTGAATCGACCCGATGTGCACCCCGAAGAGGCCTCGGGCCGGAATGTTTCGAGAAGTTTACGAATGAAACGGCCGTCGGACCGCCTTAGAATCACTCGGCTCCGCAGTGACCTTTGGCGAAACTCGGCAGTATCGGGCGGCCGCGTTGGCGATCCTGCTGATCGCTGGATGGAACGTCGGCTATCGCCTCGATCAGGACATCCTCCAGACCTGGGACGAGTCGCTCTACGCCACGACAGCAGCGGAGATGCTTGCCAGTGGCGACTGGGTGGTCACGACGTTCAACGGTCAGGTGGACTACTACAACGCCAAGCCTCCGCTCAACGTCTGGCTGATCGCTCTCTCATTCACGATCTTCGGCATCGACCTCGCATCGCTGCGGCTGGTCTCTGCGCTCTCCGCCTGGCTCACGATCGCGGTGGTGCAGTGGTGGTGCTGGCGCGCCATTGGACCACGCGTCGCATTGGCTGCCAGCCTGGTGCTCAGCACCATGTTCGCGTTCTTCTTCCTGCATTCGGCCCGCAGTGGGAATGCTGATGCGATGTTCACGCTGTTGATCACGCTCACGGCGCTGGCCGTCTGGCGGGGCGAGGAACGGCCCTGGGCATTCGTCTGGGTCGGGCCGCTGTTCGGCCTGTCGTTCATGCTGAAGGGGATGGCCTTTCTTCTGCCGGTGGCGGTCGTGGGGTGTGTGCTGGCCGTACGCGGAGGGCCCGCACGGCGCGATTGGCTGCCGCTTGGTGCAGGCCTTGTCGCCGGAGCGGGGGGAGCCGGCGTGTGGCTCCTGGCGCGGTACGCCGCCGATGGCGGGCGCTTCCTCGGAGTGCTCTTCGGGACGGACTTCGTCGATCGTGTCGCGGAGCCTCTTGACGGCCACAGCGGTGGCCTCGGGTACTACCTGGACACGCTCCAGCGCGATCACTACGACTGGATGGCGGCCGCCTTTGTCGTGCTCGCCCTCGCGGTGGCCCGCGTTGGCTGGGCGCGACTGCGTGACGACATCATCGCGGTCGACCCCCGGGCGCGTCGGCTCGTTCTGGCCTGGGCGCTCGTCACCTTCCTCGTGCCGACGGCGATGTCGACCAAGCTGGGGTGGTACCTCAATCCGTTCTATCCAGCCTTCGCCGTAGCGGGCGGGTGGGTTCTCATCTGGGGGCTCGGCGTGCTGCGCGGCACGGGAGGATGGCGGTGGCGGGTCGCGGTCGCCGTGGTGCTGCTCGCGGCCGGCGTCGCAGAGGGTAAGTTGCTGTGGTACGCCCACAACAAGCGAAACCTGCGAGGCACGCCGCAGGGTCTCATCCTGTCAGGCCACATCCCCTCCGGCGCCCGCATCTTCCTCCCGGCCTGGGAACACGCCGATCGGTTCGTGCTTGAGCACATGCGCGCGGGCGGTGCCGTCGCGGGAGGTCCGGCAGAGTTCCTGGCCAGTTCGGGCGCTGACGAGTTTCTGCTGACGACATGGCCAGTCGAGGACGAGCGCCTCGTCGAGGTGCGACGCGACGGCCGGGTCGCGCTCTTTCGTCGCCGCTGACGACCCGACCGCAGACCGCGCGCGGTGCCGGAAACTGAATCGACCCGACTCCCTGCGCGAACAGCCCTCCGCCCCGAATGTATCGAGAAGTTTACGAATGAAACGGCGTTGCTCAGTCGCCGGACGCAGCGACGTACACACCCGCGGCGACCACGCCCGCGCACAGCAGTGCCAGCCCCAGCGAGACGAGCGAAGCGGCGGCTGCCGATCCGGCCGATACCATCGCGGCGGCGACCTGGGCGGTCATGTCCAACGCCTGCACCGCGGGCCACGCCACGCTGCCGAGCCAGCCGAGCACCACGCCAGCCCCCACGAGCGCCACGCGTTCCGCCAGCCAGATCGGCCGGCCGGCCTTCTTGAGCGCTTCGGCCCTCGCCCGCCGCTCCGCGCGGAACCACACCAGGGCGGAGGGCGGCAGCGGCGCCGTGCGAGCCACGGTGTCGAGATCCTGCCGGAGGGCGGCGCCGAGCGCGCCGGTATCGAGTCGGAGTCGAGCGTTCATCGTGTGGCTCCCTCATCGGCCACGGCGAGGTGACCCAGGATGCGACGCCGCGCCCGCCACAGCATCAGCTTCACGCTCGCCGCCGTGAGATCGAGTGCGCGCGCGATCTCCGAGTGCGACCAGCCCTGCGCGTAGGCCAGGAGCAGCAACTGCCGGTCGCGCACCGAGAGGCGCACCATCGCCCGGTGCAGGTCCGTCCGTGCGATGACCCGGCCCGCCACGTCCACCGAACCGTCGGCCACGTCCTCGGGCAGTTCGGCACCCATCTGCGGCGCCCGCCGCTGCCGCCGCCACGTGTCCCGCACCAGGTTGTTCGCGATGGCGTAGAGCGCGTGCCGGCGATGGCCGTCGTCCTCGTAGCGCTGGCCCGACCGCAGCATCCGGTAGCAGGCTTCCTGGAGCAGGTCGTCGGCCTGGGCGCGGTCGCGGGTCGTGCGCACGAGATACGCCCACACGCCGGGCGCTGTGCGCTCGTAAAACGCGCGGAAGGCGTCCTCGGTCATCGAGGTCGCCTCCCGTTCGCCAGCCGCGATGGCCAGGGCATCCGCACGGGTCAGGCGCATCTCAGTCACGCGTGTCAGGAGTCTGAAGCAGACCGAGGCGCTTCGACAAGAAGTACGTGGCGCCGCTGGCCAGCAGGAACCCGATGCCCGAGAAAGTAATGGCCGACTGAATCAGCCGTAAACCCTTGTTGCTCTGTCCGCCGGACAAGCCCAGGCCGACTCCGACGACCAGGAGAATCACGCCGATACGCACGGCGTCGACGACTCGCGTGGCGCTCGTCCCTCTCTTCGATTCACCGAACTGCGACGCGGACTCGAGCAGGCGTCTGCCTGCGGGCGTCTCCAGATAGCTGGCCAGGTCCTCTCTGGCCAGAAGGCCGTCGACGATCTTGGCGGTTGTCTCCTGCCGAGCCTTGAGCACCGCCGTCTTGTGTCGATGCGCCAGGTAGAACACGCCACCAAAGAACGTGAAGAACACGAGCGGGACGAGAACGCCGGCCGTGATCCCGGCGAGGGCGACATCGTTGTCATTGTCCGCCCCTTCCTTCTGCTGACGTGCCGGGACACCAGTCTCAGAGACCAGCGTCGCGGGGTAGGCGATCGTGTCCGGGACCGAGGGCGCCGAAGCGACGGGGGGCAGCGACGGAACACGTGTCCCCCGGGTTGGGGGTTGCGGAGCGGCCTGCGTGGCCGCGGCAGCCGAGACGGCGACAAGCAGCAGAGCGGCCGGAACGATGACTGTGGAGTAGCGCATTGGTGACCTCTCTCACCAATACGCACGGCCCACCGGACGGTTAACAGGCGCTACTTGAAATAGAGGCCGATGATGGCCAGATAGAGCATCGCGTAGCACGCTGAAACAATCCAGACCTCTGCCTTGAACTGACGGGCTGACCTGACTCGCCAGCGCGTAGTGGCTTCGCGATACTCGTCTTCGGTCATGACACGGCCTCCTATTTGAAATAGAGACCGATGACTGCGCCTATGGTGCCGACCATGCTTGTGAGCAGCATCCCG
>JBIKWH010000182.1:0-4808 GCA_044356435.1 Vicinamibacterales bacterium | reverse complement strand
GGTCCAGCGCGCGTCAGTGCCGCCGCGCCCCGCCAGGAACAGATCGAGGCGGGCAAGACGCTCTTTGCGACCAACTGCAAGATGTGCCACGGCGATGAAGGCACGGGTGGTCGTGCGCCGAGTCTCCGGGGTCCGAAGTTCACGGTGCCGTTCGTGCGGAAGACGGCCGAAGAAGGTCGTCCCGGCACGATGATGCCGAAGTTCACGCCCCGCCTGAGCGCGGCGCAGATCGAGGATCTGTCGCTCTATGTGGCCTCGCTGCAGCCCATGGCGGGCGACACCGCGAAGGCCGGGAACGGCACCGCCGTTCGGGATTCCGTGCTGACGGGTGACCCGGCCGCGGGCCGTGGCGTGTTCTTCAACCGCGCGGTCCTTGATAGCTGCCACGTCTGCCATACCTACGATGGGCAGGGCGGCGGCGCTGGGCCCAATCTGACCAACCGGATGAACGGACGGTCCGCGCGCGAGATCTTCCACCGCATCGTGGTGGTGCCCCACCGCTCCGTGGATCCGGCCTACGTCCGCGTCCGGATCACGACCCGCAGCGGTGCGAAGTACGTCGGTATCCGCGCCGATAGCGGCGACGGCGAGTTCCACTTTTACGACACAGCATCCCTCCCGCCGGTCCTCCGGGCCATTCCGAAGGCCGACGTCGCCTCGGTGGTTCCCGTGAAGGGGTCCCCGATGCCAAGTGACTACGCCACACGCCTGTCGCTCAAGCAGCTGCTCGACCTGGTGGCGTTCCTGAAGGCGGGTAACGCCGCCGTGTCCCTCACCGACCTGCTCGACATCGGCGCGCGCGCCGGGGGATAGCGGCTTCGGCCGCACCTCTCCGCGCCTGCCCGGCGCATTCCTCCAGTACCCTATCTCCATGCGCATCGTGATGAAGTTCGGCGGGACCTCGGTCGGGTCCGCCGAACGTATTGCCCAGGCGGCCCAGCTGTCCGTGCGTGCGGCCGCGGGCGGACACGACGTCATCGTGGTGACGTCGGCCATGAGCAAGGTGACCAACCTCCTCATTGACGCAGCCAGGCACGCGGCCGCGGGCAAGTGGGATCCGGCCGTTCGGCGGGAACTGGAACAGCGGCACCTCGCCGTCGCGGCCGTGGTTGCCTCCGGCGACGCGGTCCGCTTGGCTGCGGTCGAGCGGCAGCTGTCGGATCGCCTCGAAGGCTTCGAGAAACTCTGCTTCGGACTGTCGATGGTGCGCGACTTGACGCCGCGTCTGATGGATGCCATCAGCGGCATCGGCGAGACGCTCGCGGCGCCGCTGCTCTCAGCCGCCATCGCCGCGGCCGGGCGTCCCTCCGAGTCTGTCGACGCCACGCGGGTGGTCGTCACGACCGACCAGTTCGGAGGCGCGGAGCCGCTGATGGAGGACACGCGCGAGCGGGCGCGGACGCTCCTGATGCCGCTGGTGCAGGCGGGTACCATCCCCGTCGTGACTGGGTTCATCGGTGCCACGGCGGACGGCATCACGACGACGCTGGGCCGTGGCGGGTCGGACTACTCAGCCTCGATCCTCGGCGCCGCCGTGGATGCCGACGAGGTGTGGATCTGGACGGATGTCGACGGCGTGATGTCCGCGAATCCCGCGGAGGTGCCCGACGCGCGCACACTCGCGGAGATCTCCTACAGCGAGGCGTCCGAGCTGGCCTACTACGGGGCCAAGGTTCTGCACTACAAGACGATCCTGCCCGCGTTCCGCCAGCGGATTCCCGTCCGGATCCTCAACAGCTTCAACCCCGCCCATCCCGGGACGCGCGTGAGTGTGGACGGTGACCCGGCGGCGCGCGGCGTCAAGGCCGTCACGTCGATCCGGCAGGTGACGCTGGTGACCATCAGCGGCACCGGCATGCAGGGCATTCCCGGCATCGTCGCGAAGGCGTTCGAGGTCGTGGCCGCGCAGCAGGCGGACGTCCTGATGATTTCCCAGGCGTCCTCGGAGAACAACATCTGCTTCGCGATTACGCAGGATGCGGTGCCGTCCGTCCTTCGCGCCCTGCGCACCGCGCTCGAACCCGAGCTGGGCCGTGGGCACATCGAGGACATCACGGGGCTGCCGGTGGCGATCGTGGCCGCCGTGGGCGATCACATGCGCGGCACGCCGGGTGTGGCCTCGGGCGTGTTCGGGGCGCTGTCGACGGCTGGTATCAACGTGATTGCGATCTCGCAGGGGTCGTCCGAGCGGAACATTTCGCTCGTCGTGACTGAAGCGGATGCGCCGGAGGCCGTCCGCGCCATCCACCGGGCGTTCCGTCTGGATCAGCCCGCGCAGCACTGACGCTGCCAGGTCCGACAGGAAATAAGGCCCGCCCGCACCAGGTGCGGACGGGCCTTCTGTGTATCCGGAGCGTTCGGCCGGCGCCTAGAACTGATGCGCCTCGGTCGATTCCTTGAGCGCCAGCGTCGAGGACGCGCCGCCCGTCACGGTCTCGCTGACCAGGTCGAAGTAGCCCGTGCCGACTTCGCGCTGGTGCTTCGTCGCCGTGTAGCCGTCCTTCTCGCCCGCGAACTCAGCCGACTGCAGCTCGACATAGGCTTCCATGCCGCGCTCGGCGTAGCCCTTGGCGAGGTTGAACATGCCGAAGTTGAGTGAGTGGAAGCCGGCCAGCGTCACGAACTGGAACTTGAAGCCCATGGCGCCGAGTTCCTTCTGGAAGTCCGCGATGTCCTTGTCGCTCAGGGCCTTCTTCCAGTTGAACGACGGTGAACAGTTGTACGCGAGGAGCTTGCCCGGGAACGCCTCGTGGATGCCCTTGGCGAACTCACGCGCCTCGTTGATGTTCGGCACCGACGTCTCGCACCAGATCATGTCGGCGTACGGCGCGTAGGAGCGGCCGCGCGCGATGGCGCACTCGATCCCACCCTTGAGGTGGAAGAAGCCCTCCGGCGTCCGCTCCTTCTTCTCGATGAACGGCCAGTCGACCGGGTCCGCGTCCGACAGCAGCAGCTTGGCGCTGTCGGCGTCGGTGCGGGCGACGAGCACCGTCGGGACATCCATCACGTCGGCCGCGAGGCGCGCCGCGACGAGCGTGCGGATGAACTGGCTGGTCGGGATCAGCACCTTGCCGCCCAGGTGGCCGCACTTCTTCTCGGACGAGAGCTGGTCCTCGAAGTGCACGCCGGCCGCACCGGCCGAGATCATGTTCTTCATCAACTCGAACGCGTTCAGCGGGCCACCGAAGCCGGCTTCGGCGTCGGCCACGATCGGCGCGAACCAGTCGCGGTCGACCTTGCCTTCGGCGTGCTGGATCTGGTCGGCACGCTGCAGCGCGGCGTTGATCCGGCGCACCACGGTCGGGACGCTGTCATACGGATAGAGGCTCTGGTCCGGGTAGGTCTGGCCGGCGGAGTTCGCGTCGGCGGCGACCTGCCAGCCCGAGAGATAGATCGCCTTGAGGCCGCCGCGCACCATCTGCACGGCCTGGTTGCCCGTCAGCGCGCCCAACGCGTTGATGTAGGGCTCGTTGTGCAGTGAGGCCCAGAGACGCTCGGCGCCACGACGGGCCAGCGTGTGCTCGATGCGGACACTGCCACGGAGCTTCAACACGGCGTCCTGGGAGTAGGGACGGGTGACTCCCGCCCAGCGATTCTGTTCGGCCATCTGTCGGTTCCTCTGCTGTGACTGTCTACGGTGACGGGTTGCGGCTACGGTGCCGTGGGTGACGAAGCGACCAGCGCGCGATACGCCGGCAGGGTCAGAAAGTCTTCGAGGGTGTCCGCGGTGGACATCCGGGAGAAGATCGCGGCGGCCTTGTCGAAGGCCTGCAGGCTGTCCTCACCCGAGACGGCGGCACGCAGCGCGGCATGCTCTTCCGTGATGATGGCCGCCACCAGGTCCGGCGTGACCGTGCGGCCGTCGGCCAGCGTCGCGCCGTGGTGCAGCCACTGCCAGACCTGCGCGCGCGAGATCTCCGTCGTCGCGGCGTCTTCCATCAGGCCGTAGAGCGGCACACACCCGGACCCGAGCAGCCAGGCGTGCAGATACTGGGTGCCGACGCGGATGTTGTGGCGGAGCCCGTCCTCGGTGCAGGTGCCGTCCGGGCGGGCGAGCAGCATGTCGCGCGTCACGGTGACATCCTCGCGGAGCCGCTGGAGCTGATTCGGCGCGGCGCCGGCGAAGATCTCCTGGGCGATGGGGACCAGCGCGGGATGCGCGACCCAGGTGCCATCGTGGCCGTCGGTCACTTCCCGGAGCTTGTCGGCGCGAACCTTGGCCAGCGCTGCCTCGTTGGCCGCCGGATCCTTCAGCGGGATCTGCGCGGCCATCCCGCCCATCGCGTGCGCGCCGCGCCGGTGGCACGTCTTGATCAGCAACTGGGAGTACGCGCGCAGGAACCCCTTGTCCATCCCCACCTGCGAGCGATCCGCCATGACGAAGTCGGCGTGCGTGCGCAGCGTCTTGATGGCGCTGAAGATGTAGTCCCACCGGCCGCAGTTCAGCCCGGCCATGTGGTCGCGGAGCTCGTACAGGATCTCGTCCATCTCGAACGCCGCGGGCAGCGTTTCGATCAGCACGGTGGCCCGGATGGATCCGGCGGGGAGGCCGAGCCGATCTTCGAGGTAGACGAAGACCTCGTTCCACCAGCGGGCTTCGAGGTGGCTCTGCAGCTTCGGCAGATAGAAGAAGGGGCCGGCGCCACGGCGGAGCTGCTCGGCGGCGTTATGGAAGACGAACAGTCCGAGGTCGAAGAGGCACCCGGGCACCGGCGCGCCGTCGACCGTCACGTGGTGCTCAGGCAGGTGGAGGCCGCGCGGCCGCACGAGGAGAGTAGCGGTCGTGTCCTTGAGCGTGTACGCCTTGC
>JBIKWH010000181.1:0-4817 GCA_044356435.1 Vicinamibacterales bacterium | reverse complement strand
AACAGGTCGAACGTCAGCGGGCCGGGCGCGATGAAGAACACGAAGATCCAGATCGGCCAGTGGTTGAACCGGTAGTAGAGCTTGTTCCGATGGCGGATCTTCCGCTCGGTGTCGAGCTCGACGTGCAGCGCGTGGGTGTCGACGGGCGGGATGGGCACGAAACGTCAGGATAACCTACGCGGGAGTCGGCGGAGAGGGGTAGGCGGGGACGGCGACTCACAAGTCGCGACCCCCTGCGCGCGTCGACAGCTGCCGCAGAGCGGCGCCGAGGCGAGCGCCAGGGCGCAGGCCGTCATGACGTCGTCACGGCGCTGCGCGGTGTTCGAGCCGGCCATCCAGGAGCGTCAGCGTCCGAGTCGCGCAGGCGCGGGCGAACTCGGCGTCGTGCGTCGCGGCAACGAGCGCCCGCCCCTCCGCGGCCAGCTCGGCCAGCAGCGCCGCCAGCTCGCCTCTCCGTGCCCGATCGAGCGAGGCGGTCGGCTCGTCCAGCAGGAGGAGGGGTGGGTCGACGGCCAGGGCTCGGGCGATCGCCACGCGCTGCGCTTCTCCACCGGACAACTCGTGGGGCCAGGCGTGCTCTCGGTGGCCCACGCCGAGGCGGTCCAGCAGGGCCCGTGCACGGGCGACGGCCTCCATCCGAGAGACACCACGCGTCTGCACGAGCGCGAGCGCGACGTTGTCGAGCGCGCGCAGGTTGGCGAACAGGTGGTGGAACTGGAACACCACACCCACCTGACGGTAGAGCGCCCGCTGCAACGCCCCGGCGGGACGCCGCCCGTGGGTCAGCCGGACGGAGCCCACCGTGATCGCACCTTCGGCGAACTTATCTAGACCCGCTATCGCACGCAGCAGCGTGGTCTTCCCCGACCCGGACTCCCCCGTCAGCGCCACGAGCTCGCCGCGGTCCACGGACGCGGACGCCCCGGCCAGCACGGACCGGCCGTCGCGGGCCAGGCCGACGTTGTCGAGCGTGAGCATCGGGGCGGGCGTCACACGCGGCTCCATCGGCGTTCGAGTCGCCGCGCCAGGTGGGCCAGCGGCAGCGAGAGCGCGAGATACATGGCGCCGCACACCAGGCCCGGCACCACCCAGCTCCCGATGTCGGACGCGAAGATGCTGGTCGCCTTGGTCAGCTCGACGACGGTGATGACCGATACGAGGGAGCTGTCCTTGAGCAGCGCGATGAAGTCGTTCGTCATCGGAGCAAGAGCGAAACGAAGCGCCTGCGGCCCGCGCACGAACCGGAGCGTCTGCGCATCGGAGAGACCCAGCGCCCGCGCGGCGTCCAACTGGCCGGTGGGTACGGCGAGGAGGGCCCCGCGGTAGATTTCGCTCTCGTAGGCCGCGTAGTTGAGCGCGAGACCGATGAGCGCAGCGAGGAAGGCCGGCAGCCGTACGACCGCCGCGAGGCCGAAGTAGATGACGAAGAGCTGCAGCAGCAGGGGCGTGCCGCGCACCACTTCGACGTAGATGCCCAGCACTGCGCGAAGCGGCGTCGCGCCGTACACCCGCCCCGTCGCAATGAGCGCCCCCAGCGCGACCGCGCAGAGCATCGCGAGGCAGGAGAGCGCCAGCGTGATGAGCGCCGCGCGGAGCAGCCGGGGGAAGTACATCCGGAGCGCGGCCACGGTGCCGATGGGCTGATGCGCGGCGACGCCGGTGCCTGTGTCGCTCCTGCCTTCGCGGGCGTAGAGCGCGGCCACTCCGGGCGTCCACATCCCGTAGCGCTCGAAGATGCGCTGCAGCCGACCGTCGCGCATCGCGGAGCGGAGCACGTCGTTCGCCTGGTCCCGCAGAGCCGCCTGTGCTGGGGAGAACCCCCCGACGTAGTGACCGCTCGCCAGCGGCGCGGGCTGGTTCAGCAGACCGGGCGTGCGCGCCACGGCGCGTTCGGCGAGTACCTGATCCAGCACCACGGCGTCCACGCGGCCCAGCGCGAGGTCCTCGTACGGATGGACGTCGTCTTCGTAGAGTACCGGCACGACGCCGTGCTCGACCTGCGCCTCGCGGAGCACCTCCGCCGCGAGCGTGGCCGCGAGCGTGCCGACGCGGCGGCCCCGGAGATCAGCGAAAGAGCCGAAGCGCCCGGCGTCGGCCGCGCGCACGGTCAGACGCTCGTCGAACTCGTAATAGGGCACCGTCAGCGCGAGGCGTGCGCGGCGAACCGGCAGATCTTCGATGCCGCTCAGGATGACGTCGAAGTCGCCGCGAAGTACGGCGGCGTCGAGGGTCGTGAAGCCGCTCTGGACGAAGCGCGGCGTGCGGCCGAGCGCCTGGGCAAGCAACGCCGCGATGTCGGCTTCGAAGCCCACGACGCGGGTGGCATCAGCCGGGTCCGCCGAGACGAATGGCGCGCCCCCTTCGGCGTCGCCGCCCCAGCGGAGTTCCACTGGATTCTGGGCATACGCAGCGGCACCGGCCAGGAGGATGGCGGTCGCAAGCAGCGCGCGCAGGGTCGCGCGCGGGCGTGAACGGCGGAGCGAGTTCGTAGGCGGACTCTCTTCTGCGTGAAGCGGCGGGCGCGCCGGACAGTGTGTCGCCGGTATTCTGCCATGCCGACCGCGGGTACACTCGGCGCCAATGCTGCGGCGTCTTCTGGTGGCCGTCATCGCGCTCGTGCTGCTCGTGGCGGGCTCGGCCTACGCATGGCTTTCGTCGGACCAGGTCCGACTCACGCTGGAGAAGCAGGCGTCTGCGGCGATCGGACTCCCTGTCCGCATCGGGAGCGCACGGGCGATGCTCTTCCCGCGCGCTGGTCTGACTCTTTCTGATGTCCGAGTCGGCGCGCCGGCCTTTCTGACGCTGTCGCGGGTGTCGGTGTCCAGTGAGTTGCTGCCGTTGCTGTCGCGGCGCGTCGAAGGCGCAGAGATCCGCATCGCCGATACTCTGCTGGCGCTGCCCTTGCCAGCCGCGCTGCCGCTTCCCGGCACCGGGGCGTCTCGCTCGGCCGCGGCGAGTGGCTCGGTTGGCGCGCCGGTCTCGCTCATCTCGGTACATACGATCGCGCTGGACCGCGTGAAGGTCCGGAGTCTTGGACGCACCGTGGAGATCTCGGCGACCGCCGGTCTCGAGGGTGACCGGCTCGCGCTCTCTGCGTTCACAGCGTCTGCCGGGCGGACATCGCTGAGCGCCAGCGGCACTGTGACACTCGGCGACGCAGTGGCCGCCACGCTCGACGCCACCGCCACGCAACTCGACCTGGACGACCTGCTCGCGCTGGTGCACGCCTTCGGCCTGGACGGCGCCTCGTCACCTGGCCGCAAGGGCCCGGTGGGGTCGCTGGCACTGAGGCTCAGCACGCCAGTCGTCCGGGTGGCGGGACTGGAGGCGTCGAAGCTGACCGCGTACCTGCGGACCACGGGCAGCCAGCTCGTGATTGACCCACTGTCACTGACGATGTTTGACGGCGCCGTGAAGGGGTCGATGCGGCTGACGGTCGGAACTCGCATCGCCGGGCAGGTCCGTGTGGCCGTGACCCGGCTCGACGCCGCGCAGCTTGCCGCGTGGGGCGACGCAGAGGACACGCTGAGTGGACGCCTGAGCGGCTCGGGTTCGTTCGCCGGCGCTGGCGCCGATCTGGCCACGCTGCTCGGCACCGCGAACGGTTCGGGGCAGGTGGAGATTATCGACGGCGCGCTGCCGGGACTCGAGTTTCCGCGGGAGGCGCTCGTAGCGCTGGGCCGCCCGAGTGATCAGGCACCACCGCCGAACGGTGGACGCTTCGACCGTATCGCGGCGCCGTTCACCGTTGGCGACGGCCGGCTGACCAGCGCCGCGCTCTCGTTGAGCTCGCGCGACGTCTCCGTGGCGGCGTCGGGTTCACTGGACCTGGCAACGGAGGTCCTGGACGTCAAAGGCACTGCCACGCTGTCGGCGGCGTTGACCGCGATGGCGGGACCCGCGCTGACGCGCGTAGCCGGGGGCGGATCGCAGATCGTGCTGCCGGCCACGGTCACCGGAACGCTGGACGCGCCGAGCATCCGGTTGGACGCGGGGGCGCTGATTCGGCAGGGCCTGAGAAGCGAAGCCACCGGGATGAAGGAGCGGCTCAAGGACCGCGTAATGGAGAAGCTCGCGCCGATGCGGGGTCCCACGCGGCCGAAGTCCACCGGCACGTTCTGATGGCAACCCCGGCCAGCGTCCCCAGATGCCCAGGCGAGCGACTCGAGCGCTCCGCTCCGCGGCGCGCAGTTCGCTCAGCCGCCGCATCTGCCGGCGCGCACTCACGAGCGCCAGGCCACGGCGGAGCATTTCGGCATTGGCGAACAATCCGTCGTCTCTGAAAACGTAGGCGAGGCGGCGTCCGTACCGGTCGGTCACCGGGCCGTCGGTCTCCAGGCGTACGTAGCGGCCGCTCAACAGCGACGCGAGACCATCGCGGGCCTCGGCGGCGAAGGGTGCCGGAGTGTCGAACCCGAGTCCGAGTTCCGGCGCGTCGATGCCAAGCAGGCGTACGCGCCCGGCGTGACCGAGATCGATGGTGTCGCCGTCGAGGACCCGGCGAACCGGGAGACGATCCGTCGCCGGGAGCGATCCGGGCGAGATCAGAAGGAGCCCGGCAAGGAGGATGAGGCGGCGAAGATGCGGCGACGCGAGGGTGGGGCCGGGATGGTGAGTTGGCCGGAGCTGAAGTGTGCGCGGCGCGATAGTTCGCACATCCACGCCGCAGCAAGCATCGGGCCGTTTCACGGAGACCAGGCGTAGCGGCACATGGAGCAGCGCCGGCGCCTTCGAGTCGCGCTTTCGGCGATCTCTTCCGGTGGGCGCTGCGCAAAACGCGCGCGCGACCGCGTCAGTTCGCCTGGATCAGCAGCGGG
>JBIKWH010000466.1:0-4832 GCA_044356435.1 Vicinamibacterales bacterium | reverse complement strand
ATTTTAAACTGCATAGACTTACTATACGTATTAGTACGATTTTAGGTAGAAAGGTACAAGTACATTTTAAACTGCATAGACTTACTATACGTATTAGTACGATTTTAGGTAGAAAGGTTTTTAACAAACTGTAACTATGTACTGGGATGAGTTGGACTTGAACCAACGACAGTATTAACTAGTAGATTTACAGTCTACCGCTTTAACCACTCAGCCATCACCCCGATAATAAAAATTATTATTTAAAAATTTTAAAATTACTTACGTAAGTTTAAGATTTGTTCAACAGAAGCTAACCTCTGTGTTCTTTTTTCAAAAAAGTATGCTTCATGTTTTTCTGAAACAAAAAAAGAGTATAAGAATAAAAACAATCAAAAAGCCATAGCAAAAAAAGCAGTACATTGTGCAGTAACTACAAAAAAAGTATGAAATAACTCATATATTCAATGAAAAAAATGAAGTGGTAATGCACCAAGTAAATAAAAAGATATTGTACTTGTTGACGTGTTTATTGAGCTTATTAGGTCTCAAAAGGATTCAGTAGTCAAAAGAATACTCTTATCGTATATATGAAAAATAATGAAATCATGCAAACCAACATAAGTTAAGGTCATTAAAACAATTCTGACACCTTGAACAACTAATCTAATAAAAAAAGCTAAAATACCAATGTAATCATACATTAATTCTGCAATTAAAACTGGACTTGGACCAACACCACGTAGATAAGTAACATAAAAAATACCAAAATCATAAAGTAAAAAAACAGGAACACCTAAAACAATAACTCATAAAAAAGGAAAAAGATAAAAAACTAAACCTAACTCAGGTAAAATACTAAAAAGAGATCAACAATGAATATAAAAAAATCAAAAAAAGATGTAGATAATAATAATAATACCCATTAAAATGTCATCAATAGCTGTAATTTCTTTTTCAGCTTCTACTGTTAGACTAGCAGCTAAAAAATCAAAATCAACTGTGTTTTCTTCTTTGGAAGCACTATTAAAAAACGAAAAATAAAATGATAAAAAAATACTAATAACAAACATTAAAAATAAAAATTGTGAAAATAAAAATACAGGTAAATAATAGTTTTCTAAAAAAAAAGAGTCTAATATAGATACATTTATTTTTGACATAACACCAAAAAATAAATTTTTTTGGGATATATAAAATAACTCTGGATGAAAAACAAGTAGCATTGTATACTCTTGAGAACTAAACAAAGAACGTAGTCATTCGTCATTAAATCAAAGTTTTACTAAAGAAAAATTTAAGTAATGACTTAAGATATCAGATCAAAGCAACTGATAACTTCCAATATTTCAGGACAACAATCAATAATAAAAAAAAACAAAATCAAAAGTGTCACCTGTTAAAAAAGAACCTCAGTCAAGTGAATAAAAAACAACATTAAAAATGCTTGTGTTTTCTATATAAGTATATAACCAATTAACAGATCCATGTAATATGTCATCTACAAAAAAAAAACTTGAGTTTGAACTATCAAGAATACTAGAAAAACTTGAAAGATAAATAGGTTTGTTAGAGACAGCTGCAAATATAGTTAATGAAAATGCTGTAATTACTTTTGATCACATTTATTATTTAAAAAATTAAATTATATAAAAAATAAAATTAAAAAAAAAAAAAAAATAAAACAAAATTATAACAATTTGAAAAAAAAAGTAATCAAAATTAAGCTTATAAGAAGAAAATTTAGTTGTTAAGTTATATAGATATGTGTCTATTACTTTTTTAGTTAAAACTTCAATAAAAAATTTTTCACCAAAAAATAAAGCGCTATACAAAAAAAAGTTTCTAACAAAAATTTCTGAAAGTTTTTTAAAAAAAAAATCAAAATACATACCTGAATTTACAAATCTAAAAAACTTAAATGTAATTAACGAAAATTTTAACATCATATATAGCCACTAAAAAGAATCGAACTTTTTGACTATGGGGAATGAGCCCACACTAGGACCACCTAAGCGACTTAAAAATAAAAAAGTCTACAGGGCTATCACCTATTTAGCGCATTATTCCAAAATGCTTTAACAAAAATATAAAATTTACAACTTATTTTTCGCTCACCGCTACTTTTTACTCAATTGGTTTTATTTGTGACTACTATAATGATTTAATTCGTCACCAATTTATTAAACCTAGTTATACCAAATATAAATTGAACAAAACGAAATTTACAACTAGTTTTTGTTTTCGATTAACATAAAAAAAAAAAAGTATAGGAATCCATTTTGTGCATTTTTTAAATAAAAAAATACCCTCAACCAGAGTCGAACCGGCACTTTAAAAAAAATGAGGTTTTAAGCCACACGCGTCTACCAATTCCGCCATAAGGGTTTTTTTATTATTTTTAGACAATATTTTTATTTTTTTACAAAACATTACTGCAGTATTAAAAAATAAAAATTAAAACTAGTAATATCCTAGTTGTCTATTAGAAAAAATATTTTTTAGCTTTTCTAATATAAAATATTATTACAGCTTATTAACGTAGCTTAATATCATTGCTAACAAAAACATTGGTAACAAATCTTAAACCAGAGGTTAAATTTGGTCGGTCCTCTCGTACTGGGGTCAATTAAAAAATTTTTTCTTTTTTGTACAGTAGATAGGGACCAAACTGTCTCACGACGTTTTAAACCCAGCTCACGTACCACTTTAATCGGCGAACAGCCGAACCCTTAGAAGCTTGTGCACCACTAGGATGTGATGAGCCGACATCGAGGTGCCAAACGAGTTCTTCAATAGGAACTCTCGGAACTCATTAGCCTGTTATCCCTAGCGTACCTTTTTTTCGTTAAGCGATATTTTTATCAAAAAAAAATACCGGGTCAATATAGCAGGTTTACCCTTTAAACAATTGTAATTGTTTAAATCAATCTTAGTAAATTTATTTTAATAACAAGTATAGCTATGTATACTGCACTAAGATATATGCACACCTCCGTTACTTTTTAGGAGGCGACCGCCCCAGTCAAACTACCCACCAAAAATAAAATTTTTTTAAATAAATAAAAAATAGTAATCTAAATATTAGTTTAAGTAGTCTTCCACTTAAAAAAAAATTTACTACATAGCTATATAAAAAAATATTTAGACAATATTTTTGGTTATAGTAAAGGTGCATAGGGTCTTTCCGTCTAGCTGTACAGCGTCGCATCGTCACAACAAATTCAATTTCATAAAAATAGTACTGGAGACAGCAGAGCAGTCGTTACACCATTCATGCAGGACGGAACTTACCCGCCAAGGAATTTCGCTACCTTAGGACCGTCAGGGTTACGGCCGCCGTTAACTGGGGTTTATTAAAAAGCGTTAACTTTTTTTTTTTACCTTGCAGCACAGGGCAGGTGTCAGATTTTATACATCATTTTTCAATTTAGCAAAATCTTATGTTTTTAGTAAACAGTCGCTGCTCTCTTTTATAATTATACAATATAGTCCTTTTTATCCCGAAGTTACAAAGTCATTTTGCCGAGTTCCTTCAATACTATTAATTTTTTTATCTTAACTGTTTAGCAGTTATAGTACTTGTGTTAGTGTTAGTACGATAAATATTTTTAATATTTTCAAAAAAAATAGTAAAATATATATAAATATAAATTAAACTAAATTTTTAATTAAAAACTTTTCATCAATTTTAAAAAATTTTAAAATTTAGAATTCGTATCACATTTTGTAAGATTATCATAACAAAATAAACCTAACCAATTAGATAAAAATGTTTTTCACATTTTTTTATTACTCATATCAGCATCATCAAAAATAATTTCTCCAACAAATTTTACAAATTGTCTTCAACAAAATATAATACGTTCCGCTACCGCTGAAAACATAAGTATTCAGCTCAATAATTCAGCAGATTTTTTAATATCATTACATTTTAGAGCTTAAAACATATTTTTATTTTACACAAAAAAAATAAAAATGTTGAGCTTTTACGCTTTCTTTAAAGGATGGCTGCATCCAAGCCTACCTGGCATTTTTATGTAGTTGGCTCTTAAACTTAAAAATCTTTAAATGCTTTATTATTTGATCTGGGCTGTTTCCCTCTTGACTACAAACCTTAGCGCTAATAGTCCGATTAGTAATTAATTTTTTATAGTATTATACTGTTTTAATTTTTAGCTAAAAAATTATAAACTAAAAAAAAAATTAAAATACCCCTATAAAAAAAAAATACCATCCCTACGAAAATAGGTTTCGCGGAAAACCAGCTATTACCAAGCTTGATAAGCCTTTCACCCCTAATCACAAATTATCCCAAAATTTTGCAACATTTATGAGTTCGGTCGTTTATTTTGTAAACACCTATTCATGATTAGTTCGCTTGATTTCGGGTTTTATAACAGTAACTTAATTTTTTTTCAATCAGCTTTAAAGCTTGCTACAGTTATAAACTCGCTGATCCATTATACAAAAGGTACACTAAATAAATAATTTAGTTGTTTAACACACAAAATTTCATATTTTTTTAAATTTTTACAAAATTCTTTTCACCTTTCTTTCGCAATACTTTTTACTATCAACTTTTTTTTTTAAGTTTTAAAGCTTGATGCTTTATATTCAAACTTAACTTTTATTAAGTTCTACTTTAAATTAACTTTATACATTTTTATAAAATTTTATAAATAAAAGTAAATAATTTTGTTTTTTTAAGTTGTTTAATTTAAACTAAAAAATTAGCAGTACAAAAAATTAAATAATAAAAAGAAAAAATAAATAAAAAAGAAAAAAACAAATTAAACTCTGATTTTTTAATAAGTTGTAAAGATACTAAATAAGTGCATAAAATGTGTCTT
>JBIKWH010000180.1:0-4837 GCA_044356435.1 Vicinamibacterales bacterium | reverse complement strand
CGGGCGAACGGCGCATTGACCCGGACCTGCTCGCCCTGGGCGGGCGGAGCTGGTTTGCGGCGGGTTTTCGTCTTCGGGGCCGGTAGTTCGGGTCGGGCTGCGATAATCCCCCCATGCGGACCCGACTGCTCGTCGCGCTGACTCTTGCGCTCACCGCCGGCCTCACGTGGACCTGGCGGTCGACCATCGAGGCGGCCGTGCGTCCCCCCAGACTGCAGTACCAGACGTCGGTGCTGCCGAACGGCCTCCGCGTCATCCTGTCGGAGGATCACTCGACGCCCATCGTGCACGTCTCGGTGTGGTACCACGTGGGGTCCAAGAACGAGCGGCCCGGGCGCACCGGCTTCGCGCACCTGTTCGAACACATGATGTTCAAGGGCTCGAAGAACATCGAGCCCGAAGCGCACACGTCGATCATCGCGAGCATCGGCGGCCAGAGCAACGCCTACACGACCGAAGACACGACCGTGTTCTGGCAGACGCTGCCGCAGCACTACCTGCCGCTGGCGCTCTGGATGGAAGCGGACCGCATGGCGACCCTCCGCGTCGACGAGGACGCCTTCAAACGTGAACGGGAGGTCGTGAAGGAAGAACGGCGCATGCGGATCGAGAATCAGCCGTACGGCCGCCTGACCGAGATCATCTACGACCACGTGTACACGGCGCATCCGTACAAGCACCCGACGATCGGCAGCATGGCGGACCTGGAAGCGGCGTCCGTGGCCGACGTCCGCGAGTTCCACGACACCTTCTACGTGCCGGAGAACGCGACGCTGACCGTCGTGGGCGACTTCGACCCGGCGCTCACGCTGCAGCTCCTCACGAAGTACTTCGGCCGCGTGCCGAAGGCCGCCAAACCTGTGCCGCGCGACATTCCGAGGGAACCACCGCAGACGAAGGAGCGGCGCGTCACGCTCGAGGAGAGCTGGCCGTTGCCGGCGGTCGTCGTGGCGTACCACATCACCTACGACGGACACCCGGATTCCTACCCGCTGCACATCGTCGGCAAGGTGCTCTCCGACGGGCAGAGCGCGCGGGTGACCAAGTCGCTGGTCTACGACAAGCAGATCGCCGCCTCCGCGTTTGCCAGCGGCAACATCGAAGAGGACCCGAGCCTGTTCTACGCCGTGGCGATCGTCCAGCCCGGCCACACGCCGGACGAGGTGGAGAAGGCCCTTATCGCCGAGATCGAGAAGCTGAAGGACGAGCCGATCGCGCCACGGGAGCTGCAGCGGGCCAAGAACCAGTTCGCGCGCGACTACATCATCGGGCGCGAGTCGATTCAGGAGAAGGCGCTCCACCTCGCGCACGGCGCCGTGATCCACAGCGACATCACGACCACCGACGGCGAGTTCGAGATCTTCCAGAACATCACGGTGGCGGATGTACAGCGCGTCGCCCGCACCTACTTCAGGCCGGAGAACCGCACCGTGCTCACCATCACCACGAAGAACGGGGGCGGGCGATGACGGGCTACCGTCTTCAGGGACTCCGTCTCGTCGCGTTCGGCGTGTTTGCCTTCGCCCTGGCGGCCGAGGTTTGCGGGCAGGTGCAGGAGTGGCCCTCGGAGAACCCGCCCCGCCCGCTCTCGATGCGCGAGGCGAAGTTTCCGCCCTACGACATCTCAACGCTCGCCAACGGCATGCAGCTCGTCACGGTGTCGCACCACGAGCAGCCGGCGGTCAGCGTCCGGCTCCTCGTGCGGGCCGGCGCCGTTCACAATCCGGCCGGCAAGCCGGGTCTGGCGGCAATTGCCGCGGCGCTGCTGGATCAGGGCACCACCACGAAGTCCGCGGCGCAGATCGCCGATCAGATCGACTACATCGGCGGCGCGCTCGGCACCGGGTCCGGCAACGACCAGACGTTCATCAACGCCGTCGTGATGAAGGATTCCTTCGGCCTGGCGATGGAGCTGATCGGCGACGTCGTCCGGAATCCCGTGTTCGCGCAGGAGGAGATCGAGCGGCAGAAGCAGCAGGCGCTCTCGAGCATTCAGGTCAGCCGCACGGACGCCGGCTACGTGGCCGGCTCGGTGTTCGACCGGCTCGTCTTCGGCTTCCATCCCTACGGCCTGCCGAACAACGGCACCGCGGAGTCGATCGCCCGCATCACGCGGGAGGACCTGCAGGCGTTCCACAAGGCGTGGTTCGTGCCGAACAACATGCTGCTTGCCGTGGTGGGCGACGTGACCCGCGAGGAGGCGAAGGCCGCCGCCGAGCGCGTGTTCGGCGCGTGGCCACGGGTGGCGCTGCCTGCCCTGGATCTGCCGGAGCCGCCGCCCTCGACCCGGCGCGTGGTCGTGGTCGACATGCCGGACGCGGTGCAGACGGAAGTGCGGGTGGGGCAGATCGGCATCCCGCGGAAGCACCAGGACTACCTGCCCATGGATCTCGCCATCCGGATCCTGGGTGGCGAAGGCGCGAACCGTCTGCACCGGGTGCTGCGGTCCGAGCGCGGGCTGACCTACGGCGCCGAGGCGAGCTTCGACACGAGCAAGCTCTCGGGCAGCTTCGTGGCCGAGACGAACACGAAGACGAGCACGACCGGCGAGGCGCTGAAGCTCATCATCGAGGAGTACACGAAGATTCAGCGCGACCGCGTCGGCGAGCGCGAGCTGGGCGACGCGCAGGCCTATCTGGCCGGCGCCTTCCCGTTGACCATCGAGATTCCCGATGCGATCGCGACGCAGGTCGTCTACACGCTCTTCCATGAGCTGCCGTTGACCGACGTGGGCACCTTTGCGCAGCGCGTGCAGTCGGTGACGCCCGACGACATTCAGCGCGTGGCGAAGCAATACATTCACCCCGACCGTCTGTCGATCGTGCTGGTCGGTGATGCGAACGCGTTCCTGCCGCAGCTCAAGGCCGCCGGTATCTCCCAGTACGAGCTGATTCCGTTCGGACAACTGGACCTGACGTCGGCGTCGCTGAAGAAGGAACCGCGTGCGGCGTCGCTCGCGCCGGCGGGTGGGGCCGTGGCGTTGCGGCCGAGCGCGCAGGCCGGACGGGTGGCGGCGTACACAGCGCAGGGCGCGGTTGGCGGCGCGGACGCGCAGGCGCGGGACCTCGTGGATCGTGCGGTGGCTGCCAAGGGCGGCCTGGCGGCGCTCAAGGGCGTGAAGACGCTCGTGGCCGAGGCCGCGACGACGTTCCAGACACCGCAGGGGCCCGTGTCGTCGACCAGCACGAGCACGATCGCCTATCCGGGGCGTATGCGCGTGGACGGCCGGGTGGGGGATGCCGAGATCGCCCAGGTGTTCAACAACGGCACGGCCTGGGTGCGCGATCCTTCCGGCGTGCACGACGTGCCGGCTGGCATGAGCGACGGCTTCGCGGACAGCCTGCGCCGCGACCTGATCACGCTGCTCATCGCCGCCGCGGACGGTACGTCTACGGTGAAGCTCAGGCCTGAGGAGGGCGCGGACGGCCTCGTGTTCAAGGTGCTGGAGATCGGCGACCGCGATCCGGCGCGGGTCATCCGCGTGTGGCTGGACCAGCAGGCGCGGATCGCGCGTCTCAGCTACTCGATGACGGGTCCAGACGGTCGCGCCGCGCGCATGGAGGAACGCTTCTCCGACTACCGCGTGGTCGACGGCGTCCAGATTCCGTTCACGTCCGAGCTCTGGCAGAACGGCCGCCTGGCGGCCGGCAGCCAGTTCACTCGCGTGACCCTTAACACCCCTGTGGACCCGTCGCGGTTTGACAAGCCGCGCCGCTAGTCGCTGCCTCGCATGACACACGGAGCCGCCCTCGCGGGTGGGTCGAGCCTGGCGTCGCCGGGGCGTCCGCTGCGCGTGATGATCAGTTGCGGCGAGCCGTCCGGCGATCTGTACGCCGCCGAGCTGACGCGCGCGCTGCGGGCCCGTGCACCCGGCACCGAGGTGCGCGGCATGGGCGGGCCGAAACTCCGCGAGGCCGGCGCGCACCTGGTGGCCGAGTACACCGGCATCTCCGTGACCGGCCTGACCGAAGCCGTCAGCGTGGTGCCCCGCGCGCTGTCCCTGATCAAGACGCTCACGGCGGACGCCGCGGCCCATCGGCCCGATGTCTTTGTGGCCGTCGACTTTCCGGATTTCAACTTCCGGCTGATGAAGGCCATCAAAGCGCTCGGGATCCCCATCGTCTACTACATCAGCCCGCAGCTCTGGGCCTGGCGCGCCAGCCGGATGAAGACGATGCAGGCGCTGGTGGACCGGATCCTCGTGATCTTTCCGTTCGAGGAGCATCTCTACGCCAACGCCGGCGTGGACGCCCGGTTCGTCGGGCATCCGATGGTGGAGACCGCGCGGCCGACCGAGACCCGCGAGGCGTTTCTCGGCAGCCTCGGCCTGCACGCCACCTGGCCGACGTTTGCCGTGCTGCCCGGCAGCCGGCACAACGAGCTGCGGCGCATGGTGCCCGTGCTCAGCAAGGCCCTGCCGCTCATCTGGCGGGAGCTGGCCCGTGCGCAGTTCATCGTGGCCGCCGCGCCGGGGATGGAGGACGCCGCGTTCGCGCCGTTCGAGTGCGGCGGAACCGGACGGCCCGTGCTGGTGCGCGGCCGGACCGACGACGTGATTGCCGCAAGCGACGTCGTGATCACCGCTTCCGGCACCGCCACCACGCAGACCGCGCTGCACCAGAAGCCGATGGTCGTCGTCTACAAGCTCTCCGCGACGACCTATGCGTTGGCAAAGCCCTTCGCGCTCGTGGACATGTACGCCATGCCGAACCTGATCGCCGGCCGGCGCATCGTGCCCGAGCTGATCCAGGGCGAGTGCACCCCGGCACGCGTGGCCGAGGAGGCCGTCCGCTACTTCACGACGCCCGGCCTCCGTCAGAAGGTGAGCGCGGACCTG
>JBIKWH010000179.1:0-4838 GCA_044356435.1 Vicinamibacterales bacterium | reverse complement strand
AGGCAAAGGAGGCGATCGCCGCCCGAAAAGCGCAGACGGTCCACTACGAACTCAGCGACGACTTTGCCGAGGAGTCTGGGTTGATCTGCGGCGGGCAGATGGACGTGTTCATCGAGCCGGTCGAACCGGCGCCGGACGTCTACGTCTTCGGGGCAGGCCACGTCGGCTGCAGCCTGGTCAAGATGGCCTTCGAGGCGGGCTTCCGGGTCCACGTGATCGACGACCGCGAGAAGTTCGCCTCGGCCGAGCGCTTCCCGGAGGGCGTGGTGGCCGTTGTGGACGAGCCGCCGGCCTGGATCGAGGCGAACCACATTCCACCCTCGGCCTTTGCCGTGATCGTCACGCGCGGGCACCGGCACGACCTGTCGGCGCTGCGTGCCCTGACGCAGAAGCGTGTGCGCTACATCGGCCTGATCGGGAGCAAGGCCAAGGTGCGCCGGATCTACGATGCGCTGCTCGAAGAAGGCGTGGCGCCGGAGGCACTCGCGGCCGTGCATGCGCCGATCGGTCTCGATCTCGGTGGCGTGACCCCGCAGGAGATCGCCGTCAGCATCCTCGCCGAGCTGATTGCCATCCGGCACGGCCGGCTGAAGGCGCCGGGGCAGTCCATCGGCAGCCTCCGCTGGGACGGCGCCGTGCCGGCCGGGGTGGTCTAGTCTTTCCGGAACAGCGAGAAGGGCCACACCGCCGAGATCGCGCTGCCCTTGTGCAGGGGGCATTCCTCGGTCGGCTCGCTGCCCGCCAGGAACGACTCGGTGATGGCCTTCGGGCACTCGGGCCGCGCGAGCTTGCCGGACTCCGGGTCGATGTTCGCGAATGAGACGCCATCCGGCACGGGGAAGGTGACGTTCGGATGGCCGGCCAGCGCCTGCTTCATGAACGCCGTCCATATCGGGAGTGCCGCCTGCGAGCCGGACAGGCCCAGCGGCTGGTTGTCGTCGAAGCCGACCCACACCACCGTCAGCAGCTCCGGCGTGAAGCCTGCGAACCAGGCGTCGCGCAGGTCGTTGGTCGTCCCCGTCTTGCCCGCCGCATCCAGATAGAAGCCCTGGCCGCGGGCGCTGGCCGCGGTGCCCTCGTTGAGGACAGACCGCATCATGTTGGTGACGAGGTAGGTCGTGTCCGCCCGTGCCACGTCCGTGAGGTTGACCGACGGAGGTGTCAGGGACTTCGCGCCCACGTCGACGTGACGAATCGGCGTGAGCGGACGCACGCGACCGCCGTTGGTGAACAGGGTGTACGCCTTGGCGACTTCGATCGGTGTCAGTTCGAAGACGCCGAGCGCGATCGAGGGATAGGCCTGCGGCGGTGTCCCGACGCCCACCTTGCGCCACAGCGCGGCGACGCGGTCGAACCCGGCAAGCTCCCCGACGCGGATCGTGGCGATGTTTCTCGAGTGGGCCAGCGCCCGGCGCCAGGTGATGGCGCCGGCGTATTCATCACCGTAGTTGGTCGGCGACCACTCCTTGTCGTCGAAGGCAAAGGTGGCCGGTTCGTCCACGACGACGGCGGCCGGCGTCAGGTCCGCGCGACCTTCCTCGGCGGCGTATTCGAGCGCCGCAAGGTAGACGAACGGCTTGAAGACGGAGCCGGGCTGCCGGCGCGAGACGACGGCGCGGTTGAGCTGGGATGAGTTGTAGGACCGCCCGCCCACCATGGCGAGGATCTCGCCGGTGCGCGGGTCGATCGCGATGAGTGCCGCCTGGGCGGGGCCGGGCTTCTTCCGCCGCCGCGAGAGCGTCTTGTCGACCTCGGCGAGGCCGTCGCGGACGGCGTCCAGCGCGAACCGCTGGAGGCTGAGGTCGAGCGTCGAATAGATATCGACCGGCACGCCCTGGGCGGCGACGCCGGGGAAGTGCTCCGTCAGGTACTGCCCGACCTGATCCACGAAGTAGGGCGCCTCGTTGTCGACACCGCGTGTCACGACGGCCAGCGGCTCCTTGATGGCGGCATTCGTCTCGGCCGGCTTGGCGAAGCCCGTGTCGGCCATCGCCCGCAGCACGACGTTCCGGCGTTCCTGCGCGCGCTTCGCATGGTTGAACGGCGAGAGCGACGCCGGGGACTGGATGATGCCGGCGATGAGCGCCGCCTCGCCCAGCGAGAGATTCGAGACGTCCTTGCCGAAGAACAGCCGCGACGCCTGGGCGACGCCGTGAATGGCGAACGACCCGCGCTGCCCGAGGTAGACATCGTTCAGGTAGAGCTCGAGGATCTCGTCCTTGGAGGCGCGGCGTTCGAGCACGATGGAGATGAACCACTCCTGCGCCTTGCGGGTATAGGAGCGCCGCCGCACCGCCTGCTCGACCGCGAGCTCCTCCGTGAGGAAGAAATTCCGCGCGAGCTGCTGCGTGATCGTGCTGCCACCGACCAGATATGGCTTGTCGCCGAAGATGTTGGTGGCGATCGCCGCGAGCGTCGTGAACGGATTCACGCCGGGATGCAGGTAGAAGTTCTGGTCCTCGATGGCCAGCACCGCCTGCTGCATCTTGAGCGGAATCAGCGAGAGCGGCACGCGGCGCCGCTTCTCGCGCTCGCCGCTCATCAGCGCCGTGAGGAGCGGCGTGTCCAGCTCCACCGTGTCGGCCGTCCCCTTGCCGGTGATGTCGATCGCGGCGATCCCGGAGGGCGGCTTCGCCGGCGCGGGCGCCTTGCCCTTCGCCCTGGCCGGTGCCGGTGCGTTGAACGTCACGCGAACCGGGTGTCCCTTGAGGGCGCCGGTCCTCGGCGTCAGCACGACGGTGGCCTTCTCGATGGCGAACTGCGCAGGCGCCTCCACCTTCGGCGTCTGGGTGTACCCGAGATCATTCAGCCGGGTGATGAGGTCGGGCAGCGAGATGGTCTGCCCGCGGCGTAATTCGGTCGAGCGGGCGAAGACCTTCGGCAGGCTCCGGGTCCGCTCGCCGTGGAGGCGTGCGTCCACCTCGCGGGCAGTGGTCACCCAGAAGTAGCCGACCACCAGCAGCAGCACGACCACGGCGGCTATCACAGCCCCGAGGAGCAGGCGCAGCCAGGGGAGGCGTCCGCGCTTCGGCTTCGCGGCCGGTCGGCGGGGGGATGGCGGAGTCTCTTTCGGCACCGGAGCCTGTCGCACCCTGGTTATAGCGTGATGACCCAGTGCCGGCCCGGCGTGGGCGGCATCTCGGCCAGGATCCGGTCCACGAGGCCCGGGCCCACGCGGTTCATGAGCGAGATCCAGCCGACGCGCCGTTCCTGCGGGTCGCCGCCGGGGAACGCCTGGACCTGCGCGTGCCGGAACTGCCGCCGGAGGGTGTCGTCCTTCTTCTTCGCCGCCTGCAGGATCTTGGTCTGCAATTTCTTGAGGTCGTCCTGCATGCGCCCGGAGGCGGACTTCACGGCGCCTTCAAGGGTGGCATCGACGGCCGGCACGGCCGCGGCCAGGGCGTCCATGGACCCGATCACCGCGTCCAGCGCGGCCTGTCCGGCCGCTTCGACCGATGCGGGCATCTGGGCCGTCAGCAGGGCGTTCAGCGCCCGCTCGTCCTGCGCCGCGAGAGCCGGCAGCGGCACGTCGTACCGCGCAAGGAACCGGCTCGCGTTGCCGTCGAGGACCGTGCCGGACGTGCGGGCGTGGACCAGCGGCATCGGCACGCCGTGGGCGGCGTAGATCGGCTTGATCTGGGCGAAGTAGGCCAGTTCGCCCGGGCCGGCCACGTAGCAGACCGTCGGGAAGAGGGTGTCCTGGACCAGCGGACGGAGGAGCACGTTCGGTCCGACGCGGTGCGGTGTCTGTCGGATCCGGGTGGCGAGGGCGTCGCGCGTCTCCTCGACGGTTCCGACCCGGCAGGTGTCGCCGTCGACGCGGATGGGCGTCCGGGCGTCCGTGAGGTCGAAGAGGCAGGCGGCGTCGGTCGCGGGCTGCACCTGGGCGTGGTAGCCGAGTGCCTGGAGTGCCTCGCCTGTCTGCAGCGCCAGCGTGGCCGACCGAGGAGCGCTGGCCACTTCCGCAGCCAGCAGTTCCGCGACGAGCGGCTTGGCGGCGGGGTCGTTGGACTCGAACACCACCAGCCCCCGGTCGCCGAGCATCTCCTCGATGAGCGTCGCGTACGCCTGCGTCATGCCTGCGCCCGGGGCATACGCCCTGCGCAGCGCGGCCATCAGGTCCGGTGTGAAGGGGGAGGCGGGGAGTGCCTGTTCCAGCGCGGCGAGGGTGGCCGTGATCGCGTCGTCCAGCACCAGGGCGCCGACCGGGCGGCTGCCGGCACCGGACAGCGCCGGCGCGTCCAGAGTGGCCACGGCATCGTCGGTCGCCAGGACCGCACAATGGCGGACTTCCTCCCAGTCGTGGTCCTCGCCGTCGGCCCAGAACACCGCGACGGCGGGCGTGCCGGTTTCTGCTTCGACCCGCGCTGCCAGCGCCACGGCGGACACCGCCTTCAGCAGCGTGTAGACGGGCCCGCCGAAGAGGCCGGCCTGCTGCCCGGTCACGACGGCCACGGTGCCGGGTTGCTCAAGCCGATCGAGCGCGGTCCGGGCAGCCGCGGGAGCCTGCCGCCGCGCCTGCTGCTCGCGGATCACGGCCGCGATGGCGCGACGCGGACCGGCGGCATGCGACGGATGTGCGACAACCGTGTCGATCACCGCGCGCCAGGCCCCGGTGTCGGCCGGATCCCCCGCGAAGAATGCCGCGAGGCGCGAAAACGCGAACGCGTAATCCCGCGCGAGCGTCGAGGTGGACGGCAGCGACCGGATGTCCAGGAACGTGAGCGCGGAATCCGGTGCGGCGGTTGCGGGGGTCATCGTCTGAGGCGGATTGTACGTGTTACGATTCACTTTTAGTGAACCACGCCGACACGTTCGTCCCCTCATCACAGTTTCCG
>JBIKWH010000178.1:0-4844 GCA_044356435.1 Vicinamibacterales bacterium | reverse complement strand
GTTCAATCGCATGGCCGACACCCTCGCGGCACGCTCGGCCGAGCTGGCCGAGGCCGACCGCACCCGCCGCCAGCTCCTCGCGGACATCTCGCATGAACTGATGACGCCGCTGACGGCGATCGGCGGCTACGTCGAAACGCTGCAGATGCCGGAGAAGCGACTCGACGACGCCACGCGGGCGCGCTACCTGAAGGTGGTCGAGGATCAGACCCAGCAGATGACGCGGATCGTGGGCGACCTGCTCGACCTCGCGCGGCTCGAGGACGGCGGCCTCTCGGTGGCCATCCAGCCCGCAGCCATTGGGCCGCTGGTTGCACGCGTGGCCGGACGCTACGAGCACGATTGCGTGGAGCGCGGGATCGCGATGCCTCTCGCCGTGGACGAAGGGCTCGTCGCCACGGTCGATCCGGCGCGGCTGGAACAGGCTCTTCACAACCTGGTCGCCAACGCCCTGCGCCACACGCCGGACGGTGGCCGCGTGTCGCTCACAGCTGTGCGCACGCCCATCGGGTTGCGATTCGTCGTTCGGGACTCCGGACCAGGCATCTCACCCGAGCACCTGCCGCGTATCTTCGACCGCTTCTACAAGGCGGACCCGTCCCGGTCATCCGGCGGCAGCGGACTCGGCCTCGCGATCGTGCGCTCGATCGTCCTCGCGCATGGCGGATCGATTCGCGCGTTCAACGACGGTGGCGCTGTGTTCGAGATGGACATCCCCGGGTAGATCTTCCCGGGAACGGTCGGGGCCGGTGACGCAGGGGGCGTCACCGGCCTCTCGACGGACTAGATGGAGGTGCCGACCTTCGGGCTGACCTTGTACATGTGCCAGATCACGGCCGCGCCGAGCGCGATGGCGACGATGGCCGTGACGAGGTTCACACCACCGTAGTGCGTGGCGGCCAGCATGCCGAAGAGCATGGGCGCCGAGAGATACGTGTTGATGCGGGAGAAGAGCGCGGCACGCTTCGGGAGAGCCGCGTCCGCCGGCTTGCCGTCGCGCACGCCGCGGACGATCTTCTGCTGCGCCGGCCAGATGACGAACCAGACGTTGAACCACATGATCGTGCCGAGCGTCATGCCGAACAGGATCCAGACCGCGCGGCCGGTGAGGCCGTCAGCCGTGCGGAAGACTTCCGACGGGCCGCCGCCGACACCGGGCGTGTACATGTAGAGCTGCGAGAACAGAATCAGGCCGGCGATGAACGTGATCATCGCGCCCCACCGGAACCAGAAGAGCGCGCGTGGCATCAGCTCCGGGTTCACCGTCTTCTTCACGTCCGGGCCGATCTTTCCCTGGAACGGGATGTTGACGAAGTTGAAGAAGTAGAGGTGGCCGATCCACACAATGCCGGCCAGCACGTGAATCCAGCGGAGCAGAATCTGGAGATTGGAATAGAGGTCTGACAAAGCCATCGATCCTCCTCGCGGTGAGCGCGGGAATGGCGGCCCGGAACCGCCGGGCGCCACGGAGATGGTAACGCGGAACGGCTGAGGCTGTCCCCGGCTGAGCCTAGTGAATCGAGAGCATCCGGTCGAGCGCCACGCGGTTCCAGTGCTTCTGCTCGTCCGGCACCGTGATGCGGTTGTGGACGCGGCCCTCGACCAGTTCCTCGAGAATCCAGAGGAGATGGTTCGGGCTGACCCGGAACATCGTCGAACAGAGGCAGCCCATGGTGTCGAGCGAGACCACGGTGCGCTCGGGTGCCACTTCCTGCGCGAGCCGGTTCACGAGATGAATCTCCGTGCCCACGGCCCAGACGGACCCTTCCGGGCTCGCCTTCACGGTGCGGATGATGTACTCCGTGCTGCCGCTGTCGTCGGCGGCCTGCACGACATCCCACGGGACTTCCGGATGCACGATGACCTTGATTCCGGGATGCTCCACGCGCAGCGCCGCGATCTGCTGCGCTGAAAACCGCGTATGGACCGAGCAGTGCCCCTTCCACAGAATCATCTTCGCCGCGCGCACGGCGTCGGGCTCAAGGCCGCCGTCCGGCTGGTCGGGATCCCAGACGACCATCTGATCGAGCGGGATGCCCATCTTAAAGGCGGTGTTGCGGCCCAGATGCTGGTCCGGCATGAAGAGGATTCGCTCGCCGCGCTCGAAGGCCCACGCCAGCGTGGCCGCGCAGTTGGAGGACGTGCACACCGTACCCCCGCGCTCGCCGACGAACGCCTTAATCGATGCGGCCGAGTTGATGTAGGTGACGGGCACGAGCCCCGCGCGGTCGCCCGTGCTGGCGCCGAGCCCGAGAATGCGGTCGAGATCCGCCCATGACGCCTCGAGCTGGTCGGGCGCAGCCATGTCGGCCATGGAACACCCGGCCGCGAGGTCCGGCAGGATCACCTGCTGGTGCGGTGCAGCGAGCACATCGGCGCTCTCCGCCATGAAGTGCACGCCGCAGAACACGATGTAGTCGGCGTCGGGTCGCGTCGCGATCTGCCGCGCGAGTCGGAACGAGTCGCCGGTGTAATCCGCGAAGCGGAACACTTCATCGCGCTGGTAGTGATGCCCGAGGATGACGAGCCGGTTGCCGAGCGTCTTTCTGGCGGCGGTAATGCGGGCGTCCATCTCGTCGTCAGACAGACCGAGATAGCGCTCGGGCAGTGCCTGCCGCTCAGCGATGCTCTGCTTCTCGAAATCCGTGAGGACGTGCAGGAAGGATGGCACTGACCTGAGTATAGCGACCGGTCAGACCGCGGCCGGGGCGGATACGGCCGGAATGCCGGGAATGCCCACGATGTTGTAGAGCGTGTCGCGTTCGAGCGGTTCGCGGCCGGCGGCACGCACCAGGCGGGCGAGCTCGGCGGTGGTCATGGCCTCGGGCGCGACCGACCCGGCCATGTGGTAAATCTTCTCTTCCTGCACGGTGCCGTCCAGGTCGTCGGCGCCGAACCACAGCGCAAGCTGCGCCAGCTCGACACCGGTCGCAATCCAGAACGCCTTCACGTGCGGGATGTTGTCGAGCATCAGCCGCGCGACCGCGTGCACCTTCAGCGTGTCGGTGGAGGTCGGCGCCGGTAGCTTCCGCATCTGGTCCGCCCGTCTCATCCTGCAACGTCCGGCAGCGGAGCATGTGGTCGACGCGCTCCTCCATCGTCTCGATGTGCCCGTAGAGCATCGTGACGTTGGTCCTGAGACCCAGCCGGTGGGCCGTGCCATGAATCGCCAGGTAGCGATCCGCGCCGCACTTGTCGTGGCAGATCTTCTTCCGCACCCGCTCGGCGAAGATCTCGGCGCCGCCGCCCGGCAGGGAATCGAGCCCGGCCGCCATCAGCTCGACGAGCACCTGCTCGTCCGTCATGCCGTAGAGGTCCGCGAAGAATGCGATCTCGACGGCGGTGAAGCACTTCAGATGGATGCCCGGTCGCACGCGCTTCATCCCGGCCAGCATCTCCGTGTAGTAGCTGAACGGCAGATCGGGATGGAGGCCGTTGACGATGTGAACCTCGGTCAGCGGCTGGTTCGCGCGGCTCCGCAGCTTGTCCCACGCTTCCTCGAGGCTCATCGTGTACGCCAGCGGCGCGCCGACCTCAAGGCGTGAGAACGAGCAGAAGAGGCACGTCGCCACGCAGACGTTGGTCGCTTCAAGGCGCAGGTTGTAGTTGAAGTACGTGCGCCCGGCGTGACGCTTCTCGCGTTCGCGGTTGGCGAGGGCGCCGAGCGTGAGCAGGTCGTCGCACGCGAACAGCCGCACGCCGTCGTCGAACGTCAGGCGTTCGCCGGCCTCGAGCTTCGCCGCAATGTCACCGAGGCCCGCAGCCTGGACGCGTGATGTCATCAGAGAGTCGTCTGAATTTTACCGTGCTACGATGGCCCCCTCAAACTGACACCGCCCGGAGTCAGGGGAAGTGGGTGCGATTCCCACACGGTCCCGCCACTGTGAGCGGAGCAATCCGCAAGTCAGGCGACCTGCCCTTCGGCGCTTTGTCCACTTTTCTGGCGCGATGGACGCCGGGAGGACGCCAATGCTCCGCTCGTTTTCGCTCGTTTTCTCACTATTTCTCCTCACAACCTCGTCCGCCTTCGCGGGCGTGATCCGCGGCACGGTGACCGACCCCGACGGGCGGCCGACACCGGGCGCCCGCATCGTCGTCCGTGGGCCGCTCGCCGTAGCGGGTGAGACCACCACGGACACCCAGGGCCGGTTCGAAACGCCGAACCTGCAGGACGGCAGCTACGACCTGCACGTGCTCCTCGACGGCTTTGCCGCTGACGTGCAGCGCGTTGAAGCCGGCGCCTCGTCGCCGGAGGTCACCGTGCGGCTGCGCCTGAGTGCGTTCACCGAATCGGTGGTCGTGTCCGGCGCGCAGACGGACCTGCCGCTCAGCCAGTCGGCCTCGACGATCTCGGTCATCACGGGTACGGAGATCGCCGCCCGCCAGCTCCGCACGCCGGGCGACGCGCTCGCCTTCGTGCCGGGCCTGACCGTGGCGCGCAACGGCACCGCCGGCACGACCACGTCGATCTTCACCCGCGGCGGCGAGTCGGACTTCACGCTCGTGCTGCTCGACGGCGTGCGCGTGAACGCGTTCGGCGGCGGGCTGGACCTCTCCCAGATTCCGCTCGTGGACGTGGACCGCATCGAGATCGTCCGCGGTCCACAGAGCGCGGTGTTCGGGTCTGACGCCATCGGCGGCGTCATCCAGATCGTGTCGAAGCGCCGCACGCGGGACCGCGTCGACGGCCTGGTGGAAGCCGGCGCGCTCGGCACCATGCGCGCGCGGGCGGGCGCCAGCGGCGGCCGGAACGGCTGGCAGTGGAACGCGGCCGTCGAGCGCGTCCGGAGCGACGGGTACACGGGCGACGCCCTCGGCGTGCGCGGCCCGGTGTCCAACGACGA
>JBIKWH010000177.1:0-4853 GCA_044356435.1 Vicinamibacterales bacterium | reverse complement strand
GCGCGGGCAAGCCCCAGGGCCTCGGGTCTACGGAATCAGCGCGATCTTGCCGACCAGGTGGTCCACGGAACCCATGATGGCCTCGTGTGCCTGCGCCGCCTTCGCGAGTGGCAGCTCCTCGCGGACCATCGGGCTGAGCGAGCCGTTCCGCAGGCCCGCGGCGATGCCCGCCTGGGCCGAGGTGATATCCGCCTCCGGCGCACTGAACACGACCATGCCGAGGATGGCTGCGTCGCGGCTCATCGCCTGCCGGGCGTCGATCTCAACCGGGCCGCGGCTGCCGATGACAACGATGCGCCCACCCGTCGTGAGCATCGTGAGGTCGTGGTGCAAGTTGATGTGCGCGGCCATCTCCAGCACGAGATTCACGCCCTTCCCGCCGGTGGCACGCATGATCTCGTCCCGGTAGCCGTCGGCGCGGTGCCTGACCGCCACGTCCGCACCCTGCTGACGGACGATCTCCAGTGTGCGTTCAGTGCCACCCGTGCCGATGACGCGCATGCCGAAGTGGTGCGCAAGCTGCACGGCCGCGATGCCGACGCCGCCCGTGGCCCCGTGGATGAGCACGGTCTCACCCGGCTTCGCGCCACCGCGCTGGAACAGCGCGCGAAAGGCCGTCGTGTACGGCACACCGAGCGAGGCGCCCTGCGCGAAGGACACGCGGTCCGGGAGCGGGAACACCCGGCCCTTCGGACAGACGACCTTCTCGGCGTAGGTGCCGATCAGGCCGTCACGCGTGCCGTAGGAAAAGACACGCGCACCGACAGCCAGGTGCGTCACGTTCGCGCCCACGGCCTCCACGACGCCCGCGGCGTCGGACCCGGGGATGTAGGGCAGCGGCGGCTTCACGGCATAGGTGCCCGTGCGCATGTAGGTGTCGAACGGGTTCACACCGGCCGCGTGTACGCGGATGAGCACCTCGTCGGGACCGGGCACCGGGTCAGCCGTCTCGCCGATCGTCAGCACCTCGGGCCCGCCAAACTCCCGTACCAGAATCGCCTTCATACGCTCCTCACCGACTGCGCCTCACCATCCGACGCCAGCCGGACACGTGATTCTGATCGATCAGGCGGAGACGTCGCAAATCTGACATGTCACTCAGTGCGGCGCGGGTCGTAGTTGGCACACAATGTGGCCCATGCGGACCTCATTGGTGCTGACCGTCATCGGCGACGACAAACCCGGAATCGTGGAGCAGGTCTCCGACCGTGTGCTCGCCATCGGCGGGAACTGGGAAGAAAGCAGCATGGCGCGCCTCGCCGGCAAGTTCGCCGGTGTCCTGCGCGTGAGCGTGCCGGCGGACCGGGCTGACGCGCTGGCCGCGGAGCTGCGCACGCTGAGCGCGCAGGGCCTGACCGTTGTCGCCGAACCCAGTCGCGCGCCGGAGCCGGCGTCCTCCCAGCACCTCCAGCTCAGCGTGGTCGGCAACGACCGGCCCGGCATAGTGCGCGAGATCGCCCAGACGCTGGCGAGTCACGGCGTCAACATCGAGACACTCGACACCGATGTCTCGAGCGCGCCGATGTCGGGTGAGCTGCTCTTCCACGCGCAGGCCACGCTGCGGGTGCCGGCCAGCGTGACCGTGGATGACGTGCGGACCATGCTGGAAGCGCTGGCCGCGGAAATGATGGTCGACGTTTCGGTCGACGACGTGTAGCCATGCCCTCACTTCTCGACTGGCTTGGCCTTGAGCGCCGGGCCCCACAGGAGGTCGCGCCGCTGCGCGACACACTCGACGCGCTCGACCACATGGAGCCGGAGCGCGCGAAGTTCCTCGCGGCGTTCGCGTACATCCTCGGCCGCGTGGCCCATGCGGATCGCGAGGTGTCTCCCGAGGAGGTTGCGGCGATGGAAGGTGCCGTGCGCGCCGAAGGGCAGCTCTCATCCGAACAAGCCATGGTCGTCGTGCAGCTCGCCAAGACGAACAACCTGCTGTTCGGCGGGACCGCCGACTTTCTGGTGGCCCGCGAGTTCGGCGCGGTGACGTCCTACGACCAGAAGCTCACGCTGCTGCGGTGCCTGTTCGCCGTCGCGGCGAGCGACACCCGCATTTCGGTCGCCGAAGAGGGCGAGATTCATCGCATCGCCAACGAGCTGCGCATCCAGCGGGAAGACCTGCTGGCCCTCCGCGTGGCGCACGGGAAGCACTTGCCCGGTATCGGGCGCTAGGTTTTTTCTATGTGAACTGAAGCTTTCTTGATCTGCCGTCAGAATGGCGGCGGAGCCACCGCCATGACGCTCACGCTCTTCCGCATAGGACTTGCTGCCGCGACGCTCGCGTGCCAGAGCGCGCCGGTCCGGGCTCAGACGCTCGCCGAGGAACCACGCTCGCTTCAAGCGCTGAACCTCGCCGTCACCGAACTGACAGCCCGTGTCAGTCCCAGCGTTGTGCAGGTGCTCGTCACCGGCTACCGGATGGTCGGCAACAGCGAGGGCGGCACGGTCATCGGCCGAGCGAAGGGGAGCGCCTCAGGCGCCATCATCGACGCTGATGGCTACATCATCACGAACGCCCATGTCGTGGAGGGCGCCGAGCACATCCGCGTTGTGCTCCATGCGCCACCCAGGGATGCGGCGCCACTCAGGGCGCTTGCCGGCGGCACGGGTGTCGCGATCCCCGCGACGGTCGTGGGTATCGCGAAAGACATCGATCTCGCTCTGCTGAAGATCGACCGCAACGGGCTGACGCCGCTTCCACTCGCCGACTACGACACGGTTCGGCAGGGGGAACTCGTCTTTGCGTTCGGAAGCCCGGAAGGGCTGCGCGACTCGGTCAGCATGGGCGTCATCAGTTCGACCGCCCGACAACTCGATCCCGACAGCTCAAGTGTCTTCATCCAGACCGACGCGCCGATCAACCCGGGCAACAGCGGCGGACCACTCGTGAACATCCACGGCGAACTTGTGGGTGTCAATACGCAGATCCTCTCCGCCTCCGGTGGCAGCCACGGGCTCGGCTTCGCCATTCCAAGTGCCGTCGTCGCAGCCGCCGCGCGGCAGTTGCGTGCCTATGGACACCCTCGTCGTGGTTCACTCGGCCTTCAGGTGCAGGCGATCTCACCGGCCCTGGCCGAAGGACTGCAGCTCGACCGCGTGACCGGCGTGATCATCTCCGACGTCCTGCCCGGCAGCCCGGCCGACATGGCCGGAGTCGGCGTCCGCGACATCATTCTGGCGGTGGATGGGCGGACGATTGACAACGTGCCGCTCCTGACGCTCGCGGTCGCGACCCTCCAGCCGGGGGACCGGATCACCCTCGACCTGCGCCGTGACACGCGGACGCTGCAGGTCGGACTCGTCGTGGGTGACCGCCCCCTTTCGGTCGACCGGCTCAGCGACCTCGGTGACACGCTGAAGGGCACCGTGCCCGCACTCGGGATCATCGGCGCGGACCTGACGCCAGAGCTCGGGGCATTGTTATCAGGGCTGCGTGGGACGGATGGCGTCCTGGTCACCGCGCACCGGCAGGGTGCGGAGATCGACAGCCCACTGGTGGCGGGCGACGTGATTCACCGTGTGAACACGCACACGGTATCGAGTCTGAGCGCCCTTCAGGTACTCACCGAGGGGCTTGCCCCGCATAGCGACGTGGTCCTGCAGATCGAGCGACACGGCCAGATGCGGTATGTCGTGGTCACAGCGCCGTAGCAATGCAACACCGGGGCGCCTGGCGCGGAGCCGGTAGCGATCAATTCTCGAGGAGCTCAGACTTGGCCACGGACGCGTCTCGTTTCAACGTCGAACCGCATCAGCTCTCCCATCTGGACCAACTGGAAGCTGAAGCGATCTTCATCATGCGGGAGGTCGCCGCCACATGCGAGCGGCCGGCCCTGCTCTTCTCTGGTGGAAAGGATTCGATCCTCCTCAGCCACCTTGCGCGAAAGGCGTTCTGGCCAGCCTCGATTCCGTTCGCGTTGCTGCACATTGACACGGGGCACAACTTCCCGGAAACCCTTGAGTTCCGTGACCGCTGGGTGGAGCGGCTCCAGGTGCCGCTGATCGTCAGGCACGTCGAGGACTCGATCCGGCAGGGACGAGTCGTGGAGAGCACAGGGCCAGGCGCCAGCCGGAACGCGCTCCAGACGGTGACGTTGCTCGACGCCATCAAGGAGCATGACTTTCAGATAGCCATCGGCGGCGCTCGACGCGATGAAGAGAAGGCCCGCGCGAAGGAGCGCTTCTTCTCCGTCCGCAACCCCCAAGGTCAGTGGGAGCCTCGGCTCCAGCGACCGGAGCTCTGGGCGCTGTACAACACCTTCACGCGTCCGGGCGAGCACATGCGCGTCTTTCCGCTGAGTAACTGGACGGAGTTGGATGTGTGGCACTACCTGGAGCGGGAACACATACCCCTGCCGACGCTGTACTTCGCGCATGTGCGCGAGTGCGTCAGTCGAGACGGTACCCTGCTGGCACACGCCCCGTGCGTGGGTCTGCTGCCTGGGGAACGCCCGGAGCACCTTCGTGTCCGGTTCCGCACGATCGGCGACATGACATGCACGGGCGCCGTGCGCTCCGACGCCGGGACGGTCGCCGACATCATCCGGGAGATCACCAGCAGCAGGCTCAGCGAACGTGGAACGCGGACAGACGACCAGCGGAGCGCGGCCGCCATGGAAGATCGAAAGCGCGACGGCTACTTCTAGGACGGGCCTGGAGGGGACCGGCGCCGCTCCTGGCTAGTCGAAGACGTCGGACCTCGCGGCGGCCGTGATGGCCAGCACACCCGGGTGTTTCAGACGACGCTCGGCCGAGATCGCGTAGTAGCGCTCGCGCACATCCCTCACGTGTCCCACGACCTGCACGCGGTACTGGCGCTTGACCTCACCGTCGATGGCCGTGGGGGCGGGAAAGAC
>JBIKWH010000175.1:0-4896 GCA_044356435.1 Vicinamibacterales bacterium | reverse complement strand
TCTTCAAGGCGGTGCTCTACCGGCGGACCGACGGCGACAGGCTGCTGCTCGTTGCGCATCACCTCATCATCGACGGCGTGTCGTGGCGCATCGTGCTCGAAGACGTCGACGAGGCGTATCGCGCGTTCGCCGCTCGTGGTGCCGGCGCTTCGGGCGGCGCCACTCCGGCGCTCACCCCACGGACGCATGCGTTCGCGGAGTGGGCCGGCGCACTGCGGACGCGGGCCGCGGAGCACGACTGGAGCGACGACCACGCGTACTGGTCGTCCCTGTGCGCGCCCGCGGAGGCTGAGCGCGGTGCCGTGCCCGGCGTCGTGCCGTTCGATGTGCCCGGTGCCTCCGAGGCGACGCAGTCCTATGGCACCTGTGCCGCGGTCGAGACGACGTTCTCCGCCGAGGCCACGCGAGCGCTGCTGGAGGAGGTCCCCGCCGCGTTCGGGACCGGCGTGGACGATGCGCTCCTCACCGCACTCGCGCGGGCCCTGAAACGCCAGCACGGCATCGATCGCGCGTGGATCGCGATGGAGGGACACGGGCGCGACACCGTGCCCGGCATCGACGTCGGCGGCACCGTCGGCTGGTTCACGAGCCTCTATCCGTTCCTGCTCACGCTCGACGGCCGTGATGGACGCCAGCAGCTTCGTCACGTCAAGGAAGCGTTGCGGGCCGCGCGTCGCCACGCGCCGGGTTACACGGCGCTGCGCTGGCTCGACGCCGCGCCGCCGCTCACAGCTCCCGCGCCGGACTGCCGCATCAGCCTCAACTACATGGGCCAGGTGGACGACGGCGCGGCAGCGCACGGCATCTTCTCCCTGGCCGACGACGACAGCGGTCTCGCGATCGCGCCCAACCTGCAGCGCGAGCAGGACCTGGAGATCGGCGGCGTCGTCCGGGGCGGAAGCCTGACGCTCTCGATCACGTTCGGCCGCGAGCGCCACGGAGAAGCCGGGATGGCGCGCCTGCTCGAGGCCATGGCCGACGAGCTGCGCGGGCTCATCGACGAGTGCCGGACGGTCACGCGTGGCGAACGCACGCCCTCCGACTTCACCGGCTGCCCGCTCTCGCTGCCCCAGTACGACGCGCTGCTCGCGGCGCAGGGCTGGGTTCCGACGGACGTCGAGGACGTCTTCCCGCTGACGCCGATGCAGGAGGGCCTGCTCTTCCAGTCGCTCCTCGATGCCGGCTCGCGCGCCTACTTCCTGCAGTTGAACTACCGGATCGCGGGGCCGCTTGATGTCGATCGCTTCCGGCGAGCCTGGTACGAGGTGGCCCGCCGCCACGCGGTGCTGCGGACCGCCATCGTGCACGAGGACCTCGACCGGCCCCTGCAGGTGGTCCTGACGGACCGCTGGCCGGAGATCGCGTACGACGACCTCTCGGCGCTCACGGCGGAGGCGCGCGACGAGCGGATCCGCGAGTGGCGCGATCGCGACATGGCGCGGGGCGTCGACCTCCAGCGCGAGCCGTTGATGCGGATGGCCGTCCTGCGCGAGAGCACGGACGCCCACCACGTCGTGTGGAGCTACCACCACGTGCTGCTCGACGGATGGTCGCTCGGCGTGCTCTACCGCGACTTCGAGGCGCTCTATCAGGCGTCCGGCCGTGGGGTGGCACCACGGCTGGAACCACCGCAGCCGTTCGCCCGGTACATGCGCTGGCTGCTCGCGCGGGACGCCGACGCCGGCCGACGGTTCTGGGCCGATTATCTCGCCGGCTACACGCCGGTGCCCCTCATCGAGCAGCTCGCGGCGGCACCCGGAACGGACGCGCACGAGAGCAGCGAGCACGTGCTGACGCTCGACCGCGAGACGACCGCGCGGCTGACGCAGGCCGCGGCCGCGGCGGGCGTCACGCTGAATACATTCGTGCAGGCGGTGTGGGGCGTGATCGTTTGCCGCTACACGGGCGCGCGCGATGTCGCCTTCGGCGCCGTCGTCTCGGGGCGTCCCTCCGCGCTGCCGGGCGTCGAGGACATGGTGGGCCTCTTCATCAACACCGTGCCGGTCCGCGTGCGGCTGAACGAGGACGAGCCGCTGTTGGCGTTGCTGCAGCGGATGCAGCAGGAAGCCCTCGAAGCCGAGGCCTTCCACGGCTCGCCGCTCGCCGAGACGCAGGCGGCCTACCCCGGCGGCGAGGTGTTCGATCACCTGCTCGTGTTCGAGAACTACCCGCTCGGCGCGGGCGGCGACGGCGAGCCAGACCCGGACGCCATCCGCACCGAGGCCTTCGAAGCCCACGACCGGACCCACTACGACCTCGATCTGACCGTCGTGCCGGGCGAGGCGCTGCTGGTGCGCTTCAGCTACAGGCCCGACCGGTGCGACGGCGCGGCCGTGGCCCGGCTTGCCGGCCACTTCGCCACGGTCGTCGCGGCGGCGGCCACCGACGCCTCACGCGCCATCTCGACCCTGCGCCTGCTCACGGCCGACGACGAAGCGGCGCTGGTCGCGCTGGGACGCGGTCCGCGCCTGCCGTATCCGGTCGACCGCACGCTGAGCGAGCTCTTCGAGGCGCAGGCCGCCGCGGCTCCGAAGTCCGTCGCCATTCGCCATGCCGGACAGGCGCTGACGTACGCCGCGCTCAACGCGCGCGCGAATCAGATCGCGCACTGGCTGCGCCAGGCCGGCGTCGGCCGGGGCGACTTCGTGGGGCTGCTCGAACGGCGGGGCGTCGACCTGCTGGCGGCCATGCTCGGCGTGCTCAAGGCCGGTGGCGCGTTCCTGCCGATCGATCCCGAGTACCCGGCCGACCGGATTCGCTACATGCTCGCGGATAGCGCCGTGCGCGTCGTGATCGGCCGCGCGGCCACGGTCCACGGCCTGCTCGACGACGGCGTCCGGCTGCTCGACCTCGACGGCGAGGACCTGGCTACGTGTCCGGTGGAGAGTCTGGCGGCGCTGAGCGGTCCGCGCGACACCGCCTACCTGCTCTACACCTCGGGCTCCACGGGACGCCCGAAGGGCGCGATGGTGCGGCACGACGGCGCGGTGAATCACATCTGCGCCGAATTCGAGCTGCTCCGGTTCCACTCGGGCACGGCGTTCCTGCAGAGCGCGCCCTCGTCCTCGGACATCTCGGTGTGGCAGTTCCTCGCGCCCGGCCTCATCGGCGGCCGGACGGTCGTCGCCGACTACGAGGACGTCGCCGACCCGGCGCGACTGTTCCGGCTCGTGCGGGATGAGGGGGTCACGCTCTTCGAGCTCGTCCCCGTGGTGCTCAAGGGTCTGCTGGACTATGCCGCCACGCTGCCCGCCGAGGACCGGGCGCTGTCGGCCCTCGAGTACGCGATGGTCACCGGTGAAACGGTGCCCGTGGCGCTCGTCAACCAGTGGGTCGCCGCGTACCCGCACGTGCCCATCGTCAACGCCTACGGACCGACCGAAGCCGCCGACGATATCTGCCAGGCCGAGATCACCGCGCCGCTGCCGGCCGACGCGACCACGGTGCCGATCGGGCGTCCGCTCGCCAACCTCCGGCTCTACGTGCTGGACGACAGACAGCGGCTCGTGCCGCCTGCGGTGGCCGGTGAGATTTGCGTCTCGGGCATCGGCGTCGGTGCCGGCTACTGGGGCGACCCGGAGAAGACCGCGGCGGCGTTCGTCGTCAATCCGTACGCGGACGGGAACGTGGACACGGTGATCTATCGAACGGGCGACCGCGGCCGCTGGCAGTCCGACGGCACGCTTGAGTGCCTCGGGCGCGTGGACCAGCAGGTGAAGGTGCGCGGCTTCCGTATCGAGCTGGAGGAGGTGGAGCACCAACTGCTCCGCCACCCCGGCGTGCGGCACGCGGCCGCCGGTGTGCGGCAGGTTGCGGGAGATACGGTGCTCGTCGCCTGGTTCGTCGGCGACGTCTCCGCGACGGCGCTGCGCGAGGATGCCGCGACGCGGCTGCCGAAAGCCATGGTGCCTTCGTTCCTCGTGCCGGTCGACGCGATGCCGCTCACACCGGCCGGCAAGATCGATCGACAGGCGCTGCCGGCACCCGACGCCGCCGCCCTGGCTCGCGAACACGTCGAGCCCGCGACACCGGTCGAAGCGCAGGTGGCCGCCATCTGGCGCGACGTGCTGCAGGTCCCGCGGGTCGGCCGGCACGACTCCTTCTTCGACCTCGGCGGCCACAGCCTCAAGGCCATGCAGGTCGTTTCGCGCATCCATCGCGACCTCGGCGCGCGGGTCAGCCTCCAGGCGTTCTTCGAGCACGCGACGCTGGCGGGCCTGGCGGCGCTCATCGCCCAGGGGACCCGGTCGACGTTCGAGGCGATCGAACCCGCCCCGGCACAGCCGGACTACGAGCTCTCGCACGCGCAGAAGCGGCTGTGGCTGCTGCATCACCTGGACGGGCGCGTCGCCTACAACATGCCCGAGGCCGTGGTGCTCGACGAACCCGCGGACCGGGACGCCCTCCGCCGCGCGTTCGCCACTCTCGTCGAGCGGCACGAGATGCTGCGGACGGCCTTCGTGCTGGTGGACGGTGAGCCGCGGCAGCGCATCCTCGACGAGGTCGCGGTGGAGATCCGCGAGATCGACCTGATGGACAGCGGCTCGGAAGAAGCCGCGTCGGCCCGGGCGGCCACGCTCGCCGCCGCGGAAGCGGCCGTGCCCTTCGACCTGACGGCGCCGCCGCTGCTCCGCGCCGTGCTCTACCACCTGACGCCTGAACGCGACGTGTTCCTGATGGTCATCCATCACGTCATCGGCGACGGCTGGTCGATGAACGTGCTCTACCGCGAGGTGCTGGCCCTCTACGACGCGTACCGACACGGGCGTCCGGACCCGTTGCGGCCCCTGCGGATTCAGTACAAGGACTTCGCGCGCTGGCAGAACCGGCAGGACCTGGCGGAGGACGAACGCTACTGGCTCGACGCACTCTCCGGCGCACCGGATCGGCTCGCGC
>JBIKWH010000004.1:0-16578 GCA_044356435.1 Vicinamibacterales bacterium | reverse complement strand
CGTGGCCGAGATCGTCGAGGCGACCTGCCGCCGCGCCGGGTATGACTTCGCGGCACACACCAGGGTCGTCGGCGAGCGCCTCGGGCAGGACGGCCGCTACTGGCTGGACTGCACGCGTGCGGAGCGCGAGCTCGGCTGGCGTCCGACGGTGAGCTTCGAGCAGGGCCTCGACGAGACGGTCCAGTGGATCAACGACGAGTGGGACGCGGTGCAGACCCTGCCACTCGACTACCAGCACAAGGTGCAGGCGTGACCGCCCCGCTGGGACCGGTGGTGACCGAGTCGGCGCACGTCCGGAGGCGCACGACGTGCCGGCTGTGCGGAGGCGCGGATCTGGCGCTGGTCCTGCCGCTTGAGCCGACTCCGCTGGCCGACGCCTTCCTGCCGTCGGCCCGTGCGGCTGAGTCGGTGGACCGGTATCCGCTCGACTTGCACATGTGCCGCGCGTGCGGACACGTGCAGCTCCTGACGGTCATCGATCCGCAACTGCTCTACAGGGACTACGTCTACCTCACGTCGAGTTCACCGGGATTGATCGAGCACTACCGGCAGTACGCCGCGCAGGTCCTCGATCGTGTGGCGCCTGGCCCGGGCGCGCTGGCGGTCGAAATCGGCAGCAACGACGGCACCCTGCTGGGCTTCCTGAAGGCCGGTGGCTTCCGTGTGCTCGGCGTGGATCCGGCCGTGTCGACGGCCGAGGACGCCACGCGACGCGGCCTGCAGACGTTGCCCCACTTCTTCACGACGGAGCTGGGCGGGCGCATTCGAGCCGAGTTCGGTCCCGCGGCGCTGGTGGCCGCGAACAACGTGTTCGCGCACGCCGACGATCTCGGCGACGTCGCCGGCGGCATCGCGCGCGTGCTCGCGCAGGACGGCGTGTTCGTCTTCGAGGTCGGCTATCTCGGAGATCTGGTGGACAACATGGTGTTCGACTGGGTCTATCACGAGCACCTCTGCTACCACTCCGTCGAGCCGCTCGACCGGTTCCTCCGGAGCCACGGCCTGATGTTGTTCAACATCGAGCGGAACGCGAGCAAGGGGGGGTCGCTGCGCGCCTGGGCGCAACCGATCGGTGGACCTCGCCCGATCGACGCCAGCGTGGGGCGGTTCAAGGACGCGGAACGGGAGACATGGCTGCACACGCCCGAGCGTTTCGCGCGCTTCGCGCAGCACATCGCGGACGTGGGTGCGCGCCTCCGGACCGTCCTCGACGACGTGCGGCGGAACGGCGGCCGGATCGCGGGGTTCGGCGCGTCGGCGACGGTGACGACGCTGATGTATCACTTCGGGCTCGGCGAGTATCTCGACTATCTGGTCGACGACAATCCCGCCAAGCAGGGGACCCTCAGCCCGGGCTATCACCTGCCCGTGTACCCCTCATCGCACCTGACCGACGCGGCACATCGGCCGTCCCATGTGCTGGTGCTGGCGTGGCGGTTCGCGGACATGATCATCAGCCGCCAGCAGGCGTTCGCCACGCAGGGCGGCCGATTCATCGTGCCCCTCCCAGACGTGCAGGTGCGCTGAGTGGCGGAGATCGGACCGGGCGACAGCGCAGGGGGATCCCTGCCACCCTGGGAGATGGTCCGGTCGACTCACCAGGGTCGTCCCCTTATCGTCAGCCGGCCGAAAGCCACCCAGTACGGCCACCTGGCCCTCGAGATTCACCTCAGTCTCGTGTACGCGATGGAGGCCGGCGCCGCGCTGTACCTGTTGCGTGAACGCGGGGCCGTCAATCCGGCCCTCTATGAGGTGGAGTCCTCCGCGGTTTCGGTCCTGAGGCCCACCGTCTGGCAGGACGCGTGGTTGTCCGCGCGCCTGATGCTGCCGCGCTGGTGGCGGTACTGGTCCGACCGGGGGCGGGGGTGGCGGCTCGACTTCTATCGGGCGCTGCGCAACGCCCTCGCCGAGCACTGCATCGACCCACGGGTGCCGGATGCCCTCCGGGTCCGGCTCCGGGAAATCCGGCAGGTGCTCAACCGCTGGCGGGCGGAAGAGGAAGGACAGGAGCTGTCCGCGGAATTCACCTACGTCGAGCGGACGAAAGTCCGTCATCCGGTCGAGAGTCATCTGAAACCGGCCGCCTCCGAACGGGCGCGGGCGCTGGCCGCCGAGGTCGGCGTCACCGACGCCATGCGCCTGGTCTGCGTCCACGCGCGTGAGGCCGGGTACAAGCGGGGCCGCGAGGTCAACGACAAGGCATCGGGTCGAGACGACTCGACGCGGAACGCACGGATTGAGACCTACTTCGAGGCCATCGACCGTCTCGTGGCGAAGGGGTTCGTCGTCGTGCGTGTCGGGGATCCGTCGATGGAGCCCGTGGTCAGGCCCGGCGTGATCGACCTCGCCACCCATCCGAAACGTTCGGCGCTGGCCGAAGTGCACTGCCTCTACCGGAGCGCCTTCCTGATCTGCGGAGAGTCCGGTCCGTTGAGCGTCTCCTACCTGACGAACACGCCCATCGTGACGGTCAACTCGACCGACCCGATCGGGGGCTATCCGATGCGCCGCGACGGGTTCTACATCCTCAAGGGTGTGGTGGACCGCCGGACCGGGCTGCGCCTGCGCCTGGGAGAACTGCTCACCGAGGGGTACCTCCGCCACCTGCGGGACACGAAGCGCTTCGTCTACGTCGAGAACACGCCCGGCGAGATCTGCGCGGTGGTTGATGAGATGCTCGAGTGGCTGGACGGTGCGCACGTGGAGTCGGCGGCCCAGGCGGAGTTCCGGGACGCGGCCACGCGGGCGTCGGTCGAGTTGCGGGACCGGTTGGGATATGTTCGCAAGCACGGGTCGGATCGGGGATTCCTGGGCGACGGGCGGATTGGCCGCCGATATATCGAGGAGTATGCGTAGATCATGACGCGGCGTTGCCACGGATGCCGGGGAGACCAGTTCTCGCCCGTGCTGGATTTCGGCGAGCAGCCCATTTCGCACCGGCTGCTGAACACACCGGACGAGGCGGAGTACGTCCACCCGCTCGCGCTGCAGAGGTGCCGGACCTGCGGGTTGATTCAGATCGAGGATCCGATTCCGCCGGCGGAGCTGTACTCGGACTACAACTGGCTCAGCACCTGGAAGCCGCAGCATCACGTCCCTGAGCTGGTGCAGTGGGTCGTCACGCAGTCCGGTCTGCCCCGGAACGCCCTCGTCATCGAAGCGGGCAGCAACGACGGCCTCTTCCTTGGCTCACTCCGCGACCAGGGCTTCACGAACCTGCTGGGGCTCGAGCCGGCCCGCGACGCCCGCGAGGCGGCGCTCGCGAAGGGCATCCGTACGCTGCCCGGCTATCTGACGCCGGACGTGGCCCGGCAACTCGTCGCCGAGCACGGCAAGTGCCGGCTCTTCATCTCGCGGCACGTGCTCGAACACGTCCCCGACCTGCCGGCGTTCGGCGAAGCGATGTCGCTGCTGCTCGAGCCAGGCGGGTTCGTGTTGATCGAGGTGCCGTTCTTCCAGCGCAACCTCGAGTCGAACGACTACAGCCTGATCTGGGAGGAGCACGCCAACTACTTCACCGAGGCGACGCTGAACCACTTCATGGCCGCGCACGGCGTGCGCGTGTTCCGCCGGGCCGAGTTCATCTTCAGCGGCGAAGCGATCGCGCTCTTCGGGGAGCGCGCCGGTGACGGCGCCGCCGTGCCCGCCGTGCCGGCCGTCGACCCCGCTGAGCTCGTCGAGGTGTACCGCCGGAACTTCGAGCGCTTCCGCGCCGGGTGCATCGCGCACTTCGAGCGGTGCCGCGCGGAGGGGAGGCCCGTCGTGGTCTATGGCGCCGGCGTCCGCGCGCACGCGATGCTGAACTTCGCGCGCCTCGCGCCCTACGTGGACTTCATCGTCGACGACCAGCCGGAAAAGCAGGGCAAGTTCTTTCCGGGCGCGCGCCTGCCCATCAAGCCGTCCTCGGCCCTCGACTCGGCGGGCCGGGCGCTCTGTCTGCTGGCGGTCAACGCCGAGAACGAGACGACGGTCATCGCCAAACACCAGGCATTCCTCGACCGCGGCGGCGAGTTCTATTCCGTGTGCCCGCCCAGCCATCGGCTGCTGCCCGTCTGGCAGGGCCTGGAGCGACCGGTCATCAGGTGAGCACGCCAGACACTGCCGTGCCGGTCTGCCGCGCGTGTGGCATCGGCACGCCCCGTCATCTGGCGGCGTTCGGCTCCCATCCCATCTCGAGCTGGTTTCGCCGGCCGGAGGAACCGCCGGCTCCGCGCTTTCCGCTCGCGATGTCCCGCTGCCCGCGATGCGGGTCGGTGCAGTTGACCGAGCCCGTCCCGCTGGCCGCCCTCGAGCCGGTGCCCTCGTGGCTTCGGTTCTCGGAACCGGGCGCGCATCTGTCGGCCGTCGTCGACGCGCTGCCGGCCACGGGCGCGTCCGGCCCGGCGCGAGTCCTCGGTCTCGGCCCTGACGATGTGCCGCTGCTGACGGCCATCGCCGGCCGCGGCGGACAGACCCGGCAGATTGACTGGCTGACCGAGGGCGCGACGTCTGCCACGCCCAGGCCAGCCGCCATCCATGCGCATCTCACGGCGGCAACCGCACGCGTCCTCCGTGAGCGCCACGGCGGCTCGACGTTGGTCCTCGCGCGCTACCTGCTCGAGCATGCGCCCGACATGGGCACCTTTCTCGACGCGCTGGCGGTCCTCCTCGATCCTGGCGGCGCCGTGCTGTTCGAGGTGCCGGACTGTTCCGAGGCCTTCGCCACCCACGACTACACGACGCTGTGGGAAGAGCACGTCTTCTACTTCACGCCCGGCGCGCTGCAGCGGGCGCTGGCGTCGCGCGGGTGGCGTGTGCTCTCGGCGCGCTCGTACGACAACCCGCTGCACAACGCGCTCGTCGTGGTTGCCGCCCCGGGCGGCGCGACCGCGGCCGGTGATCCCCCGGCGGGGGAGCTCGCGCTCAGCGACGGCTTCGCCGCGGCGTACGGCTCGACCCGGGAGCGCGTCGCGGTCTGGTGCGAGCGGCAGGTGCGCGAGCGCGGCCCCATGGCGCTCTTCGGCGCCGGACACGTCGGCCTGACCTTTCTGGTGGCGATGGGGATCGCGCACCACCTGAGCGGCGTGATCGACGACAGTCCGGCAAAGCAGGATCTGCTGATGCCGGGCACCGCGCTGCGGATCTCTTCTTCCGAGTCGCTCGGCGGGTCCGGGGTGTCGACACTGCTGATGGCCGTCAATCCCGCCTCCGAGGCGGCGGTGCTGGAGCGGCTGGCGGACTTCACGCGGCGTGGCGGCCAGGTCGCGTCGATCTTTCCCGGAAGCGGGCGCGCGCTTCCGGTCTTCTAGAGGACGCCATGCCACTACTGGAACGAAACCCCGAAGTGCTGGTCGCGGATGGTCCGCTGCTGGCCCTGAGCGGCGCCGAGCTGGACGACCTCGTGGCCCGGGTGCCGGCGGCACCGCGAGGGCGTGTGCGCATCTGTGCGCATCAGACCGACGACGCCGCGCTCCACGAGATGATCATCGCGATGGCCGGCGGCCGCTACATTCGCCCGCACCGGCATCGCGGCAAGGCGGAGTCGTTTCACCTCATTCGGGGAGAGGTCGACATCGTGTTCTTCGACGAGGACGGCGCGATTGCGACCGTGCTGCCGATGACCGATCGGCCCGGCGGCCTCTTCTACTACCGGATTGCCGACGCGATTTACCATACGCTCGTGGTGCGCTCCGCAGCAGCCGTCTACCACGAAGTGACGACGGGTCCGTTCAAGCGGGAGGACACCGAGTTCGCGCCGTGGGCGCCGCCGGAAGGCGATGCCGAGGCCGACGCCTGGCTCCGTGACCTGAATGCGCGCCTTCACGCGAGGACTGCCCACGCCGATGGCCGCTGAGCGCGTGCTCGTCATCGGCGGCGGTCGCGGCATCGGGCTGGCCGTGGCCGAGGCCTGGGCGGCCGGCGGGCACGACGTCACCGTCGTGGCGAGGCGCCGTCCGGAGCCGGCGGGGCTCCGCTTCATCGAAGCCGATCTCGAGAGTCCTGCCTCCACCGCCGCGATGCTCGACGCATACACGGCCAGCGCCGGTGCGCCCCGCGCCGTGGTCTTCGCGCAGCGTGCGCGTGCGCAGCGGACGGAGTGGACATCCGAAATGCGCGTGAGCGTCGAGGCAACCCGTCAGATCATCGAAGGCGTCGCCGGGCCCATGCAGGCCGCCGGTGGCGGCGCCGTGGTGGTGATCGGCTCGCATGCGCGGCACCTGGTCGCGGCGGAACAGCCGGCGGAGTACCACGCGTCGAAAGCCGCGCTCGCGCAACTGGTCCGGTATTACGCCGTGACGCTTGGCCCCGCCGGCATCCGCGTCAACGGGGTCGTGCCCGGGAGTGTGGACAAGGGCACGCAGGGGCCGGGACGTCCGCATCCCGATGCCGGCATCATTCCGTTGCGGCGCGTACCGGTTCCCGCAGACATCGCGCAGGCCGTGCTGTTTCTCTGCGGGCCGGGGTCGGCGTGCATCACCGGTCAGCACCTGGTCGTGGACGGCGGGCTCTCGCTGGTCTTTCAAGGGACGCTCGCGCGTCAGGTTGTGGAGGAGCGTTGACACAGGGCGGGACTGACGCGCGTCCAGGCGGACTGCACGAGTACTACCAGCGGTACGGCGAGCTGCCGACGTTTGCCGGTTTCACCGAGGACGCCGCCCTCGGCGAGTACGCGCGCAAGCGGGCGATCCTGATGGACAAGCTCCGCCTGCCCATCGACGTCTTCCGCGGCGCGCGCATCATCGAGTTCGGCCCGGACTCCGGCGAGAACGCGCTGGTGTTCGCCGGGTGGGGTGGGAATGTGACCCTCGTCGAACCGAACCCGGCTGCGTGGCCGAAGATCACGGCGTACTTCGACCGCTTCGACGTGCGGGCGCACCTGCAGGAGATTCGCGGGGAGAGCATCCAGGACTTCACGCCGGAGCGGGACGGGGTCTACGACGTCGCCGTCGCCGAGGGCTTCATCTACACCGTACGGCCGACGCGGCTCTGGACCGACCTGTTTGCCCGTCTCCTGCGACCGGGCGGATTCGCCCTCGTGTCCTATCAGCAGCGCACCGGCTCGTTCTTCGAGTTCCTCATGAAGCTGGTGCAGGCGCGCTACCGCGGCCTGACCGGCGCGTCCGCGCTCGACAGCGCGCGGGCGCTGTTCACGGTCAAGTGGGCGTCGGTGCCGCACACCCGCCGCTTCGAGTCGTGGGTCATGGATGTGCTCGAGAACCCGTACGTGCGCCGCGAGTTCGCCTACGACGCGGGGGAGTTCTACGAGGAGATGGCGGCCGCCGGCATACCCATCTGGGGCTCCTGGCCCGAGTACACCGACGCGCTGCGGGTCCACTGGCACAAGCAGGAAGTGCCTCGGGATGTCCGGATCGCGCATGACCGTCTGCACATCGAGCGGAGTCAATACAGCTTCGCGCTTGGTTCGAAGGCCTATCTCTGTCACCAGGATCCGGCCGAGATGCTCGCCGCGGCCCGTCTCGTCCACGAGGCCGTCGACGCGATCGACGCCGCGATCGGACACTTCGATCCCGCCGTGGCGGACCGCGCCATCCGCGCCGTGGAAGGGATGGCGTCCGTGGTGGCGAGCGGTCCGGTGCTCATCGAGCCTGTCGCGGATCGCCCGGCGCCGGCCGTCGCACTCGCCAGCGCGGCCGCCGCACTGCGGGCCTGCGCGGCGGGTGATGCCGACCGGCTCGCCGAGTTCTGCGCCACCGATGCCGGCTTCATCGGTGCCTGGGGACAGCCCGCGCACCTGGTCTCTCTCCGCAGAGACCTCTGAGGACGGTCAGGTCCCGGGTCCTGTGAAGATCGTTTTCTTCGTTTATCACGGCGGGTTCGTCCGGAACTTCGAACCCGTCCTGCGCGCGCTCGCGTCGGCCGGGCACGAGATCCAGATCCGGGTGGATGTGGTGCGCCGGCCGTTTGAACTCACCCTCGCGAACCGTCTCGCCTCGGAGTGTCCCGGGGTCAGTGTCGGACGGACGCCGCTCGCGAGAGTGCCGACCACCTGGAACCGCCTGGCCACGGCGGTACGCGAGACCCAGGACTACCTGCGGTACCTCCACCCCGACTGGGCCGAGGCGCACGGTCTGCGGGCGCGCGCACGCGAACAGGCACCGGCCGCGGCGGCCCGCGCCGTCGACCGCCTCACGGCACTTGGGCCCCGGTGGGCCTCCCGCGTCACACGCCTGCTGGCCGCGGTCGAACGGGTCGTGCCCACGGTGCCCGAGATCGACGCCTTCCTGGACCGTGAGCGCCCCGACCTGGTCGTTGTCACGCCGCTCGTGGACTTCGGGTCGCAGCAGGTCGACTACCTGAAGTCCGCGGACCGTCTGGGCATCCGCACGGCCCTGTGGGTCGCCAGCTGGGACAACCTGACCAACAAGGGCCTGATGCGCGTGCAGCCGGGGCGCGTCTTTGTCTGGAATCACGCCCAGCAGCAGGAGGCGGCGAGCTACCACGGTGTCGACGCCTCCCGCATCGTCGTCACCGGCGCGCAGATCTTCGACCACTGGTTCGGCCGCCGGCCGGTGCGGACCCGCGAGGCGTTCTGCGCCCGGGTCGGCCTGGATCCGTCGCGGCCGTTTCTGCTGTATCTCGGATCCAGCACCCAGATCGCTCCGGACGAGGTCGGGTTCGCGACCTCGTGGGTCCGGCTGGTGCGGGCGGCGGACGACCCGGCGCTGGCCGGAGCCGGCCTCCTCTTCCGGCCGCATCCCGGGCGCGTCACCGAGTGGCTGTCGATGGACATGGCGCGTCTGCCCGGCGTGGCGGTCTGGCCGAAGCGGGCGGACACGACGGCGTTTGACGCCGACTTCAACGACGACTATTTCGAGTCGATGTACTACGCCGCCGCCGTGGTGGGCGTGAACACGAGCGGCATGATCGAGTCCGCGATCCTCGGCAAGCCGGTGATGACCTGGCGCGCCGCGGAATTTGAACCTGCCCAGCAGGGCACGCGGCACTTCCAGCACCTTGTGGGAGGGGAGCACGCGCTCCTGCACGTGGCCGATACGGCTGAAGACCATCTCTCCGGTCTCGCGCGGGCGCTCGCGTCCGCTGGCGCCCCCGACGCGCGATCGGCCGCGTTTGTTGAGTCGTTCGTCCGGCCATTCGGCCGGGATGTCGTGGCGACAGACCGCTTCACCGCGGCGCTCGAGACCTATCTCGCCGAGCCGTCGCCTCCGCCGCGGACAGCCGAGCCTTCGTGGCCGGTGCGACTGGCCCTGCGGATCCTGGCGCCGCTCCTGGTCCTGGCGGCGAGCGAACACTCGCTCGGAGAGTCGGCGCTCCGGGGAGCGGTAACCGTAATGGTCCGGGTTGCGTCGCTTGGCTACCGCGTTGCGGATCTGCGCGACTGGCGTACTCTGGGGACACGGTCGATCAGCGCGGTGAGCAAGTGGACCGACCGCACGCGCCGCAAGACGGTCCGGCAGTTCCGTGAGTCGTTCCGGGCGCTGCGCCGTTCCACGCGGATGGGTCTGCATGAGACCGGGCGCGGATTCGAACGCGGGCAGCGGCGCCTGGTGCGCTCGGCCCGGGAGTGGAGAAAGTCCGGCGGCCGTCGTGTCGCCCGGGCAGGGAAAGGGTTTCGTCAGGCCATGGCCGGGGCGCGTCGCGGTGCGGCGTACGTGATGCGCCGGGCAGGCCTGCGGTGAGGACGTGGAGGCTGTCATGAGCGTGTTTGCGCAGGAGGTCTTTGTGAGCCCCGGTTTCTCGACGGGCATCCGTCTGGACGCCGAGGAGCTGCGCGTGTTCGTCGGAGAAGTGGAGGCGCAGTGGTGGGCCCGGATCGAAGCGGCCGTGCCGGACGCCGGCCGATTCCGGGCGGACGGCATCGCGGGATATCACCGGCATGCGGATGCCGACCTGCACCAGTCGCTCTGGCACAAGCCGGAGCGCGTGCTCGGCGAGGCCGCGGTGGCCCGCATCAAGGCCCTGGGCTTTCTCGACCGCATCCGGCGGGAGCTGGGCCCGTTCCGCATCGCCGAGATGGTGTGGGACAACCGCACGACGCCCGGCACGGAAGAGGTCTACTGGCGGCTGGTCAGGCCGGATGCCGCCGACGATGTCGGGCCGCTGCATGCGGACAACTGGTTCCACGAGACCGTCAACGGCGGTGTCGGACAGTTTCCGCCTCATGAGGTCACGGTCAAGCTGTGGTTCGCGCTGGTGACCGAGCCCGGCAGGAACGGTCTGCTGGTCGTGCCCGACAGCCACGTCGCGGGCGTCGAACACTCGACCGTCGAGCGTAACGGGACGGCCAAACCCCAGATCGGAGTGCTGCCGGAGGGGTTGCAGCCCGTGCTCGTCGAGGCGACGCCCGGGACGATCATCGCCTTCAACGACCGCCTGATTCACGGCGGCGCGCTGAACCTCGGGTCGAAGACGCGCGTCAGCGCCGAGATCACCCTGGTGTTCGACCGCGCCCGGGTGCTCCGGGACGTGCCGGGTGCGGCCATCGCTCCGGCGGCACATGCCTGACGCGCGCAGGACGACGCCGAACCGCGATGTCTGAGACGTCCTCGCAGCCGGCCCTGGCGGCCACCGATCTCGGGAAGCGCTACTTCATCGGCGCGCCGGAGCCCGAGGCACCGTCCGGGCGCTGGAGGCTGCCGGCCTGGCTCCGCTTCGGCGGCGGGGGTGCCCGTCGCGAGTTCTGGGCCCTGCGCGATGTGTCCTTCGAGCTCGAACGCGGCACCATCCTCGGGATCATCGGCGCCAACGGCGCCGGCAAGAGCACCCTGCTCAAGGTGCTCGCCCGCGTCTCGCCGCCGACGACGGGGCAGGTGCGCGGCGTGGGCCGCGTGGTCTCGCTGCTCGAGCTGGGCGCCGGATTCGACCCCGACCTCAACGCCCACGACAACGTGATCATGAACGCCGCGATGCACGGCATCCCCAGAGCCGAGGCGCTCGCGCGCCTGCCCGGCATCCTGGAGTTCGCCGAGCTCTCGGATTTTTCGGGTGCGCCCCTCCGTCACTACTCGAGCGGAATGTACCTCCGCCTCGCGTTTTCGGTCGCGATCAACATGGAGCCGCGGATCCTGCTCGCCGACGAAATTCTGGCAGTGGGCGACAGCGCCTTCCAGGAGCGCTGCCTCCAGAAGGTCGAGGAGGCCGGCCGCAACGGCCTGGTCGTCCTGTTCGTGTCGCACGACATGGAGGCCATCGCGCGTGTGTGCAACCGGGTCATGTGGCTGCACAAAGGTCAGGTGCAGCGGATCGGCGATCCCGAGGACGTGATCGCGGACTATCAGGACGCGACGTGGGCCGACGACGATGCGTCGCAGTCCGAGCGGGGCCGTGGCAGCAGCCGGTTCGCCGTGCTGCGCGGCGCCAAGCTGCTCTCCGCGGAGGGAAAGGAGATCGGCGCCGCCCCGACCGACGAGGATGTCTTCGTGTCGATCGCGTTCGAGGCGTTCAAGGCCGTCTCGGTGAAGGGGGCCATCGACGTCCACGTCAAGCGCCAGCTGCTGTTCCGGGCGGTCGACGAGGACTTCCGCCAGGTCCGCCCGGGACCGTGCGAACTGCGGGTGCGCATCCCCGCGAACCTGCTGACCGACATCTCCTACACCGTGACGGCGAGCATGACCACGCTTCGCGAGGGGCAGGAGCGTCAGTACCGACTGGTGATGTACAACGCGCTGACGTTCATGGCCTTCCGGTCCGAACGCGCCACGACGTCGGTCAAGGGTCGCGCGCCGCGGACGGGGCTGCTGTCGCCTCGGCTCGACTGGAGCGTGGAGGAGCACAGTGCCGTCGGTGTCTGAGGGCGCGGCCGATCAGGTGTGGACCGTCGACCCGCTCAGCCAGGGTCCGCGCGCCACCGTGCGTGAACTGTGGCGGTACCGGCGCCTGTTCGTGTTCTTCGGCGTGCAATCCATCAAGGGGATGTATCAGGGCACCGCGCTGGGGGTGTTCTGGCTCTTCGCGCGTCCGCTCTTTCCGATCGTGGTCAGCACGCTGATCTTCGGCGGGCTTCTCGGGGCCCAGTCCGACGGCCTGCCCTACTTCCTGTTCAACCTGACGACGACGTCGGTCTGGATGCTGTTCGAGCGGTCGCTGATCTGGGCCACGCGCAGCCTGGACATGCACAGCGACCTCATCAAGAAGCTCTACTTCCCGCGGCTCATCGTCCCTCTGTCCTCCGTCGCGCCGGTCCTCGTGTACTTCGGGATCTACCTCACGCTGATCCTGCTGGCGTCCGTCTACTACCTGTACGCCGGGCACCGGTGGTACCTGTCGTTCGGCCCTGGCTGGCTGGTGGCGATCGGGTCCGCGGTCCTCGCGGTGCTCATGGCCGTGGTGGTCGGCCTGTTCACGTCGGTGTGGATGACGCGCTTCCGCGACGTGCGGTTCGGTATCCGCTACGTCACGCAGTTCTGGTTCTACCTGACGCCCGTGCTCTACCCGATGTCCCAGGTGCCGGCGGACCTGCGATGGGTCATCTATCTGAACCCGATGGCGCCTATCGTCGAGGCCTACAAGTGGGGCCTGCTGGGCGTCGGGCAGTTCCCGCTCGTGCCTCTCCTCTCCAGCCTGGGAGTCATGCTGGTCATCGGCTCGGCCGGCGTGTGGTACTTCACCAGCTCGGAAGCGACCTCCGTCGACAGCATGTAGGCATGGCGCCGTTGCCCCTTCGCCCGTCGCCCATGGGGAGCGAACGTCTCGGCCGAGGTGAGCTCGCGTGTGCCGCGGGCTTCAGTCTCGTGATGCTCGGCGTCATTCTGGCGTGCGGGCCCCGGGACAACGAGGAGTACGCGCTGGGCGTCTTCTCGACGCAGTGGCACCTGCGGGAGTTGGCCGAGGGCCGGTGGTCCTACTGGCTGAACGACCTCGGATTCGGAACGCCGATGCCACTTGGGCACAGGCTCGACTTCAACCCCGCCTTTGCCCTCGGCGCATTGGTGTCGCTGCGCGCCGCGATGTCCGTGATGTGGGTGGCCCAGACGGTCCTGGCCGCGGTGTACGTCCTGCGCCTCGGTGCGGCGATGCGTATCGGCCCCCGGCTTCGGCTGGCCGTGCTCGCCTCGTACCTCTTCTCGGCACCGACGATCGCGTGGTTCTACAGCAACGACTGGCAGACGTTCGTCGTGGCGTGGGCCTGGTTCCCGCTGCTCGTCTTCCACGTGCGGCAGGCGGCGCTGGGGCACGTCGGTCTGGCATCAGCAGCGATCCGGCTGGGGCTCCTGTTCGCCTTTGCCATCGTCAACTCGCACCCGGGCTATCTCGGCCCCCTCTTTCTGATTCTCGGGATCTACGCTGTTGCGCTGGCGCCACGCCCGCGAACGTACGCCGCTCTGGGGCTCGGGATACTCCTGTCCGTCGCGATGTCCTCGGAGCGCATCTATGCGTTCGCCTCGGAGATGCAGCGCTTCCCGGCAGGGATGGTGCGCGATCAGATCCAGGCTGGCTATTCCTGGCTGGACTACGTCCATGCCGCCGTCTTTCCGCTGACACCGAAGGTGTGGGCGGCCCTTCAGGCGGACGCCGCCCTCTGGCCCTCCTACGTCGACTCCAACTGGCAGCTTCGCGGCCCGTTCTTCGGCCTTCCGCTGCTCGTCGGCCTGGTCGGCGCTCTTGGTGCGGGTTGGCTGCGGCGCCGGCACGACCCTGACTCCAGAGCTGCGGCGGTCGCCATCGCCGTGGCCGTCGGTCTCACGTTCGTTCCACCGACGTGGCTTCTGCGTGTGCCGTCGGGTTCCTGGCTGTTCAGGGACCCGGCACTCTTTCTGGGGCTCTTTGCGACCGCCGCGTTCGTGCAGCGCCGGGTCCGCACCGACCGACTCCCTCCGGCGATTCTGGCGCTGGTGGCGCTGCAGCTTCTCCAGCAGGTCGTCACGGTGTGGCCCGCGGTCTACACCATCTACGAACACCGGGCCGACCGGCGGTTCTACCGGGGCCAGGGTGAGCCGGTCGGTCTGGCCGGGGTGCTCGCGAAGGAAGCTGCGACCTTCGGCCCACGCGTGTACGTCTCGGAGCGGGTGCAGGGGCTGGCGCGCGGGTACCTCTCGCCCCACGGCCTGCACGACCTGACCGACCTTGTGTTCCTGGGGTTGAACCCGGTCAACGCCTGGTTCAAATCGGTGTCGATGGATCCGATCTATCCCTCGAACACGTTCATGCACGGCTTCATCCGCGGGGATGCCAGCGTTCTCGGAAACGCAGACCTGCTCGACGTCCTCGGGGTGAATCTCGTCGTGGTCAGTGAAGGCGCCGACCGCGTGCCGGCGGCGCTGCAGGAGCTGCGCCGCGTCGAGATCGTGGTGGATGGCACCGCCGAAACGCTCGTCGTACTCGGCAACCCACGCGCCTGGCCGAAGGCCGTTCTGCTCGACCCGGCGGTGCTCGACGCGCCCCTGCCCGTGATGCCCGGCTGCCGGCACCGCGCGGCGCTCTGCCGCGACTACACGCGCGTCCGGGAGGCGAGGCTACCGGGTGCGGTCGACGTGGATGCGCGTCAGGGCCACTACCGCGTGCGCCTGCCGCCTGCCGATCGCGAGCGCCTCCTGTTCATGCCGGCGACGTACCGGGAGGAGTGGCGAGTGGCGGATCCGAAGGCCGGCGCGCGAGTCGTGCCGGTGGCGGGCGCCTTTCTCGGCGTTCTCGTGCCGGCGGGCGTCACCGACGTCGACGTGGCGTACGTGCCCTCCACCCGGCGGCTGCTGACGTGGTTCAGCGGCGCGACCGCCATCAGCCTGCTCGCCGCCCTGTGGTTCCTGCGGCGGCGTCCCGCGCGCGAGTGAACGTCGCATGGTGATCTCGCCGTTCTACCGGAAGCAGGCGCTGGCGTTGCGCGTACTCCAGGTCGAGTCCCGGGATCTGCGGAAGAAGGCCATGACGGCGATGCCGGCCGCGCAGTACCGGCTCATCGAGGGCGAACTGGCACGCGTGGCGGCCAGTGGTGACCCCATCATCGTCGGGCCGTGGCTCACCGAGCCGGGCATCGAATTGATGTTCTGGGTGCCGCTCCTCCGATGGTTCGTGGAACGACTCAGCATCGATCCCGCGCGGGTTGTTGCGGTCAGCCGAGGCGGGGTGCACGGGTGGTACGAGGGCATCGCCGCGCGGTACGTGGACGCGTTCTCGATCGCGACTCTCGACGAGCTGCGCGGGATTCAGCCGGAGTGGTACGCGAAGGGGAAGCCCGTCGAAATCCATCAGTGGGACCACGATCTCATCGAACGGGTCAGGACGCGCCTCGGCCTGGCGCGGGCCGAATGGATTCACCCGGCGATGCTGTTCAACTTCACCCGGCTGATCTACAACGCCGGCGCAGATGGCGACAGGCTCCTGTTCGGCATGACCCGCCACCGGCACCTGAAGAACCTTCCGCCGCCGCCTGCACCCCTGGCCGACCTGCCGGATGAGTTCGTGGCGATCCGCTTCTATACGCAGGCCCGGCGCGGCGCCCTCTGGGACAACGCCGATACCTCACGGGCGATCCGGGAGTTCGTGCGGCTGCTGTCCGCCCGGATTCCCGTCGTCGACCTGGACCCGGGGGTGCGTCTCAACGACCACATCCAGCCCCAATGGGACTTCGACTACGGCCCTGGCGCCCGTGTGTGGCGGCTGTTCGGGCGCGTACCACTCGAGCACAATCTCGGCGCGCAGGCGTGGCTCATCAGCCGTGCGAAAGCCTTTGCCGGCACGCTCGGCGGCCTGTCCAGCATCGCCCCGGTCACGGGCGTCCCGGCCCTCACGATGACCTCGCTGGACGGCTATCCATTCCTGACGCCCTACCGGCGCTACAGCCTGATGGCGTTCCGGGCGCTCGGCGCGCGATACGGCATCTCGAACCCGCTGCATGCCGACCTCCCGCGTCTGGTCGACGCGTTCGTCGCGGACATCACGGGCGCGGCGCCGTTTCCGTGGCCCGTCGGACCCGATGCACGGGCCGACGGGGGGACGTCGCACCCGGACGACGCGTCGTTCGCGCTGGTGCGCGTGCCCGACGAGGACTGGGCCGCGCGGAAGGATTACCGTTTCAAGTTGCGGGTCCGCATCCGGGCTCGCAACCGGCGCCGCGTGCGGGCCAAACGCAATCAGTCGAGCGGGGAGCGCGACGCGAAAGCCGGGGGGCCGGACAAGGGCTAGCCGAGGTCGGTCCGTCCCAGGTGGCGATCCGCGAAGCAGGCCGCGATACGTCCCTGCCGCTCGAACGGCGCCCGCGTGAAGCCTTTGTGCGCCAGCTTCGCCAGGCTGCGCGTTGACGTCTGGATCTGCCGGATGGCCTGCGCGTATTCGCCCTGGGCCGGTGTCGCCTCCGGCCACACCCGCACCACCTTGGCCATTTCCGCCACAGCCTGCACGAGTTCCTCGCGGGAGTTGTCGACGAACGCGTAGCGCGCCAGATCCCCCGCATGGGTCGCTCCGTCGCGCAACAGTTCCCTCAGCGTCAGCTCCCGCCCGGTGCTGCGGTCGATGACGTGCTTGAGAATGTAGAGGTCCTTCCGGCGGTGCGGATACGCGGCCAGCGGGTTGGCCACGTTCACCATCAGCACCGGCGTATTCGTGAGGATCGCGAACGCGTAGGGACCGGACTGACAGGCGATGAAGAACTCGCTGCGCAGCAGGCACCACAGCTCGACCCACTCG
>JBIKWH010000174.1:0-4899 GCA_044356435.1 Vicinamibacterales bacterium | reverse complement strand
TTTCCTCCCCCGCACCGGCGCCAGGGCCGGATACTGGCCAGTGTCTTCGCGCTCGCCGTCGCGGCGCCGTCTGCCGTCTTCGGACAGGCGCAGGACCCGCTCCCGGTAGCGCCGGCAGGCGAGGCCGGCCCACCAGGACAGGTTGCGCCGGAAGGGGCTGCGCTGCCCGCGGATCTTCCAGAGCGCGCACTCGGTGTGCTTCCCAGCTTTCTGACCTCGAACGGTGCGCCCGGCAGCCACCCGCTGTCCGCGCGCAGTAAGTTCGGGCTCGCCATTCGCACGAGTTTCGACCCGTCGATGTATCCGCTCGTCGGCGTGATCGCCGCCTTCAGCCGCTCCTATGGACCGGGGCTCGAGGGATACGGCAAGCAGTACGCGGCGTCCTTCGCGGACACGGTTGCCGGGAGCCTGCTGACGTCGGGTGCGCTGCCGTCGGCGTTCGGGCAGGACCCCCGCTATTACCGTCGCGGAGCGGGATCGGCCGGTGCGCGCGCGGCCTACGCCGCCAGCCGCGTCTTCGTCGCCTACGGCGACAACGGCCGCTCCCGGTTCAACGCGGCGGAGGTGATCGGCGCCACGGGCGTGGCCACGATGTCGAACCTCTATTACCCCCGCGACCGACGCAGCGTCGGAGACACCGTGGGCCGCCTGGGCTACCAACTGCTCTGGGACGCGCTCGCGAACGAGCTCCAGGAGTTCTGGCCGGACATCAGCCGCAAGCTGCGCCGCCCCAAGCACTGACCCTCCTTCCGCTGTCGTGCCGGCGCGGCGGAACGACCCGGGGCCGACGAGCACCCTGGCGCTGAACAGGTGTCGAGGCCTGTATTCAGGCTGCCGAGCGCAGCGCTTCGGCGCGCCCCAGCGCAGCCTGCAACTCGGCCGGTCGCAGCGGCTTGGTCAGAAAGTCGTCCATGCCGGCGTTCAGGCAGGCCGTGCGGTGCTCACCCATGGCGTGCGCCGTGAGCGCCACGAGCCGCGGCCGCCGTGGCCCGTAGGTCGCGACGATCCGCCGCGCGGCTTCGAGTCCGTCCATCTCCGGCATCTCGACGTCCAGGAACACGAGGTCGTAGGGCTGCCGCGCCAGCGCGTCCAGGACTTCCAGCCCGTTGAAGGCCACGTCCGCCGTATGACCGAGGCGCGCGAGCAGCAGGAGCGCCACCTTCTGGTTCACCGCCACGTCGTCGGCCAGGAGAATGCGGAGCGGGTGACTCGACGGGGTCGAGGTTGGGCGCCCGGTCGTGGTGTCGGTGTCCCTGGCCTCCGGCGCCAACGCGGCGGTCAGCACCTGGGCCAGGCGCGACGGACGCACGGGCTTGGTCAGCGCCGCGATGAACCCGGCGGCTCGCGTGTCTTCACGGGAGCGCGTCGCGGTCGAGGACAGCAGGACCAACGGTGGCACCGCGTCGAGATGGGTCCGGGCCGCGTGGGCGAAATCGATACCGTCCATCCCGGGCATCTGCATGTCCACGATGATGAGGTCCGGCACGACCGCTCGGTTGACGAGCAGCGTCAGCGCGGTCGGCCCACTCAGGCAGGTCGTCGGTGTGATGCCGAGCTCGGCCAGCTCGCGCGCGAGGATGCGGGCGTTCGTGGCGTTGTCGTCCACGATGAGCACGCGGCGCCCCTGGAGGCACCTCAGGTGCTCGGATGGCGCGAGGGCGACGGAGGCGGCGGGGTACGCCGGCACCGTGAACGAGAACGTCGAACCCTGACCCTCGACACTCTCGAGCCACATGTAGCCGCCCATCAGTTCGGCCAGGCGCCGGCTGATCGCGAGGCCGAGTCCGGTGCCACCGAAGCGCCGCGTTGTCGAGGCGTCCACTTGCGAGAACGACTGGAAGAGCCGCACCTGGGCTTCGGGCGAGATGCCGATGCCGGTGTCGCGCACCGCGAAGCAGACACGCGGACCCTCGGCGTCGGGCCGGAGGCTGACCTGCACCATGACCTCGCCCATCGCCGTGAACTTGACGGCATTGCTCAGCAGGTTGATGAGGATCTGCCGCGTCCGCGTCTGGTCGCCCGTGATGGCGGCGGGTACGTCCGGGGCCGCCTCCCACATCAGCTCGAGTCCCTTGGCGCTGGCCGGCTGTGCCACGATGTCGACCGCCTGCGCCACCAGGTCGCGGATGTCGTACGGCGCGCTTTCAATATCGACCTTGCCGGCCTCGATCTTCGAGTAGTCCAGGATGTCGTTGATGACGGCGAGCAGTGCGTCACTGGAGGTCTTGATCGTGTCGGTGAAATCGCGCTGCTCATCGGTCAGCCTGGTGTCGGCCAGCAGTGCGCTCATGCCGATCACGGCGTTGAGCGGCGTGCGGATCTCGTGGCTCATGTTGGCCAGGAATCGCGACTTTGCCAGTGCCGCGTCCTCGGCCGCGATCTTGGCCTCCCGGAGTTCGTCCATCACGCTCAACTTCCTGGACTGGCGGATGGCCAGGATGGCGAGCATCTGACTGAGTCCGAGCACGGCCAGCATCTCGTAGAGTCCGCGCTCGGAAGACGCCCGCAGCTCGTCCAGGGAGGCGTGGGACTGTTCGTTCAGAACGGATCGCAGCGCGTCAAGGTCACGTCGCACCTGCGTGAACTGTTGTTCGGCCTCGCGGTCGCGCCCGAGCGCCGCAGCCGAGCGCCCCTCGAGTGCCAACGCGATCACGTCGTCCCGTTCTGACAGGTAGAGCGCCCAGTCGGCCAGCACCTGCTGCACCACACTCGCGACCGCCGGTGAGCTGCGTTGCTGGGCGTCTTCCAGGAGGCGGGCGGCCTCGTTGTCGGACGCCCTGGCCATGTCCACGTTGCGCCGTTGCTCGTTCGCGTCGGTCGTCGTCAGGGCATAGAGGACGAAGCGGCGGGCCTGCTGGGTCTGGGCTTCGAGCTGGCTGAGCGTATCGAGGTTGTATTCCAGCTCGTCGTAGAGCCGCGAGGCCGCCCGGTCGGTCGTTCTGAATCCCTCAACGGCGTACCACATGGTGGCCACGACGGCCACGCCCACGACCGCGAATGCGGCGTGCAGCAGGCGACGCCGGAGGGCCTCCCCGATGGACAGAGCGCGGGCGTACAGGGCGGACAATCGCAGCATGGTCTGCTGCGAGATAGATCGGCCCCGCGAAGAATTTGTTGAATGCGCCTCAGCGTTCGGTGGCCGGCTCGTCCTCGACGGTGTTGCGGAGGTGTCCGACCCGGTCGATCGTGACTTCGATCACGTCGCCCGGTTTCATGAAGACCGGCGGCTCCCGTGTAAAGCCGACGCCGCCGGGCGTGCCCGTGGCGATCACGTCGCCCGGTTCGAGTCGCGTGAAGCTCGTGATGTAGGCGATGAGCGCGTCGGGCGGAAAGATCATGTCGCCCAGCCGGGCGGACTGCATCACTGTGCCGTTGAGGCGCGTCTCGATGCCCAGGCCGTCGAGGGGTCCGACCTCGTCCGGTGTCACCAGCGCGGGTCCGAGCGGCGCGGTGTCGGGGAAGTTCTTGCCCGGCAGGAACTGGCTCGTGTGGCGCTGCCAGTCGCGGACCGAGGCGTCGTTGAAGCAGGCATAGCCGGCGATGACCTCGTGCGCCTTCTCGCGCGGCACCCGCCAGGCCGGTCGGCCGATCACGACCGCCAGCTCACCCTCGAAGTCCAGATGCGTGGAGACCTGCGGCCGGAGGATGGGCGCCCCGTGGCCCGTCAGCGTGTCCGCGAAGCGGCCGAAGATCGTCGGATACGGCACGGCCGCGCGGCCCGTCTCATCGCGGTGGGCCACGTAGTTGATGCCGGTGCAGAGGACCTTGCCGGGCTGGACGACCGGCAGGTGTTCGACATCCGCGACCGCGTAGTCCTCCAGCAGGTCCGGAAACTCGGGCGGCTGGAACCCGTGGGCGAGTGCCGTCAGGTAGCTGCGCAGGTCCGGCAGAATGCTGCCGACCCGCGCGCCGAGATCCATGATGGCGGAGTGTCGTTGCAGGCCGTAGCTGGTCCGGCCCCCGATACGAAAGGAGACATAGCGCACGGCAATAGCCTACAGCGGCTGGTCCGCCGGGCAGCCAGCCGGTGCGTTACGCTTGCCGCATGACGCTTCGGGCCGCGCTCGTCGCCGTGCTTCTCGGGCTCGCAGCCGCCTGGCCGCAGGCCCAGACGCCGTACCGCATCCTGCTCACCAACGACGACGGTGTGACCGCGCCGGGTCTGCAGGCGATGGCCGAGGCGCTCCGCGCGCTGGGCGAGGTGCAGATCATCGCGCCGGCCGAGAATCAGAGCGCCAAGGGCACGGCGCTGACCACCGCCGACCCGATTCACCGAGTTGACGTCACCTTGCCGAACGGCATGGCGGCCATCGGCCTGACGGCCACGCCGGCAACGACGCTGCGCCTCGCGATGCAGAAGCTCGTGATCGTGCGGCCGAACCTCGTGGTGTCCGGGATCAACAACGGCGTGAACACGGGCCTCGCGGCCTACATCTCGGGCACGGTGGCCGCGGCGCGCGAGGCGGCGTCGATGGGGATTCCCGCGATTGCGTCCTCGCTGGCCTTCAGGGCGGCGAAGGATGTGGCGTCGTTCGGGCCTGCCGCTGAAGCCACCGTGAAGATCGCGCGGGTGGTGAAGGCGCGCGGCCTGCCGAAGGGCATCTTCCTCAACGTGAGCGTCCCGGCGGGCACCATGCAGACGTTCACAGGCATTCGCCTGACGACGCAGGGCCGTTCGATCGGACTGCAGGAGAGCTACGAGGATCGACAGACTCCCGAGGGCAAGCCGTACTACCAGAGCCGGCTCGTGGAAGGCGCCGACGACATCGAAGGCAGCGACTCCTGGGCCGTGCCCAGGGGCTACGTCACGGTGACGCCGTACAAGGTCGGTGAGTTCGACCGGGCGACGTTCGACGCGCTGCGGGGCGCATTCAAGTAACGCCCGCCCGACAGAGGTCG
>JBIKWH010000173.1:0-4906 GCA_044356435.1 Vicinamibacterales bacterium | reverse complement strand
CGCTCGATTTCCTTTCCGCCACTTGGGATGATGCCGTCACTCGACGGGATCGACCGCAGCATCACGAGCGAGGCGCCGCTGGGCTTCAAGGAGCACTACCAGCTCAACGAGTGGCAGTTGATGGGCGCCGGCGACATCCTGCTGATTCACACGGACGGCCTTTCCGACCACCGCCGCGGCGAAGACGCCTACTTCCCCGGCCGTCTGGAAGAGGCTCTGCGCAGGACAAAGGACCTCTCGGCCCGCGGCATCTACGACGCGATCATGCAGGATGTCGTGGCGTTTGCCCCGCCGACCGACGACGTCAGCATGGTCGTCATCAAGCTCGGGTAACGCGCGAGGGACGATGACATTCAGGATCCGGCTCCTGCTCCCGGCGCTGGCCGCCGCGACGGCCGTGGCCGTGTCGCAGCCGCGGCCCGCCGCGCAGGCGCGCACACCGACGTATTACGGCGACGTGCAGCCGATCCTCCGCACGCACTGCGAGTCCTGCCATCGGCCTCAGGGCGCGAGTTACGGCGGACTCGTCGCGCCGATGCCGCTGACCACCTACGACGAGGTCCGCCCGTGGGCGCGCGCTATCGCGACGGCCGTCGAGGCGAAGCAGATGCCGCCGTGGCTGGCCAGTACGGCGAGCGCAGGGGTCTTCCTCAACGAGCGCGGTCTGACGGCCGCCCAGATCGCGACGCTCACGGCCTGGGCCCGCGGTGGCGCCACGGCCGGAACACCGCCCGTCACGTTGCCTGCCCCGCTGCCCCCCGCTCACCCGGACGGGTGGGCACTCGGTGAACCGAACATCGATGTGAAGGGCGAACCCCACACGCTGGCGGACGAGGCCAGTGAAGACATGATCACCTTTGAAGTCGGCGAGCTGCCGAACGACTACTGGGTGCGGGGCGTGGAGTTTCTGGGCGGAAGTCCGGCGGTCCACCACATGTGCGGCGCGTTGATCCTTCCCGCGGGCATCCCGCTGCGGCCGGGGATCGACCGGGAGACCTCGCTCGGCTGCGCCGCGCCGGGTGCCGAGCCGCGGCTGCTTCCCGACGGCTTTGCGTACCTCGCCCCGCGCGGCGCCGCCATCCGTCTGGACATGCACTACTTCAAGCCGAAGGGGGCGGGCACGGCGATGGTCGACGCGTCGCGCGTGGGACTCACGCTCGCGAAGGGTGCCCCGACGCACCGCGTGCGCTTCAACGCCGCGGGCAACACGAATTTCGAGGTGCCCCCGGGACACGCGGACTGGAAGGTCGGCGCGGCGAAGACCTTCGACCGAGAGACGACGATTCTCGCGCTCTGGCCGCACGGGCATTCACGTACGGCCTCCGCGGCGTACCGCGCGTTCTATCCCGACGGGAAGACCGAGATGCTTCTCGATGTGCCCCGATACGACCACCGGTGGGAAGAGGTCTACACCTATTCGAAGCCGAAGGTCGTGCCCGCAGGGACGCGCATCGAGGTGCTCTACCGTTTCGATAACAGTCCGGCGCGCGGCGGCAAGAAGGCCTTCGATGCGACGCAGCCAGTGGTCTTCGGCCCGCGCGCGGCTGACGAGATGATGCTGGGCTACATCGCTTACGGCCAGCCCGTCAGCGGTGCGCCGCCAGTCACGGCTGGACGTGGGAACGTGGACGCCGTGGACCGCGACCGCCTCGACCGTTTCACGGCCACGCTCGAGAGCCAGGACGGGGTCACGCTGGAGTTCTCGAAGGTGCCGGTGACCGACGCCGCGTACGCGTCGCTCGACACGCTGACAGCGGGCGTCGTCCGGTTCACCGGGCACAGCATCATGAAGCTCCGGACGGCGAAGGCGCTGAGCTTCGGCGCGACCGTGCTGAAACCCGGCAACGTCTCGGCCGGCTTTCCGGGGCTCTACGGGCTCTGGCTGCGGCGCGCGGGAGCGAACTGGCGGCTGGCGGTCACCAACCAGCCGGACGTCTGGGGCACGCAGTTCGACCAGTCCTCCGTCGTCGCCGACATCCCGCTCCGCCACGAATCCACGGGCGTGACCGGCGCCGGTGATACGGCCCTCGAACCCCGTCTGGAACTCCTGGGAGACGCGTCGCGCCTGACGATCGCCTGGGGCCGGCACACCTGGACGGCCGACTTCCGCGTCGGGATTCCGTAACGACAGGCCGGCCCGGTCGGCCGTTTTCGCCTTGTTTCTGAACGTCGTTCAGAGCTAGTCTCACCCCCTCGTTTGTACATTGTTCAGGCGGCATGTCCGGCCGCCTGGGGGGGGGGATTTATGGGATTGAGAGAGCTTGGGATCGCGTGCTTCTCGGCGTTCCTGGTCGCGTCGACCGCACTGGCGCAGACCACGGCCGGCATTGCCGGCACCGCGCGGGACACCACGGGGGCCGTCCTGCCCGGCGTGACCGTCGAAGTGGCCAGTCCGGCGCTGATCGAGAAGGTGAGAACCGCGGTCACGGACGGACAGGGTCGATTCAACGTCACGGACCTCCGGCCCGGCATCTACTCCGTCACGTTCACGCTGGTCGGATTCAACACCTTCAAGCGCGAGGGAATCGAGATCTCGGCTGGCTTCACGGGCACGGCGAACGCCGAGATGAAGGTCGGCGGCCTTGAAGAGACGGTGACGGTCACCGGTGCGACCCTGACGGTGGACATCCAGAACGTCCGCACGCAGCAGGTGCTCCGGGCCGAGGTGCTCGACGCCCTGCCCTCGGGCCTGAAGGACGTCACGGCGCTCGTCGCCCTGACGTTGGGCGCCACCAACTCGTCGGGCACACGCAACGACGTGGGCGGCGATCGCGGCGAGCTCTCGACCGGCATCAGCCTCCATGGGAGCCGGGGTGACGACGGCCGCACCAACTACGACGGCATGAGCACGAACGTGTTCTTCGGCGGAGCCGGCGGCCAGCAGCGCATCTACAAGTTCAACACGATGGGCATCCAGGAAACGGTGGTCGACACCGGCGGCAACAGCGCCGAGAGCGACACGGGCGGCGCCAACGTGAACATGATCCCGCGCGATGGTGGCAACTCTTTCCGGGCGCAGGGGGTGCTGAGCTATACGAACGACAAGTTTGCGAACGGGAAGGTTCCGGAGCAGCTCGTCGCCCGTCGCAGCCAGCCCCAGAACAAGACCATGAAGAAGGTCTACGACTACGGCATCGGCATTGGCGGTCCCGTGGCCAAGGACAAGCTCTGGTTCTACAACGCCAACCGTTGGTGGGGAAATGAGTCGTTCTCGGCGAACAACTACTACAACAAGTCGCAGGTCTGGTATCGCTATGAGGCCGACCTGACGCGCCCGGCGATCAGCGACCAGGACTATCGTGATATCGGCGTGCGCCTGACGTGGCAGGCCTCGGCCAAGAATAAGATCACGTTCTCCGAGAACTGGCAGCGTGCCTGTGCGTGCTGGATGGGTATCGGCGCCACGACGGCGCCGGAAGCGATCACCAGCTTCGACTACGGTCCGGAGTACCTGACGCAGATCGGGTGGACCTTCCCCGCCACCAACAAGATTCTCTTTCAAGCGGGGTACTCGTACCTGAAGCAGGCGGTCTCGTTCCAGAGCCGGGGAGGCCCGAACGCCCCTGGCGCGACGCAGGTCACCGATGCGGGGATCGGCTACACGTGGGGCGGCCTGGGCCTGTCGTCGCAGACAGACCTGAACGAACCGCAGTCCCAGGACAACGCGAACGAGAAGTTCACGATGGCCTATGTCACCGGTTCCCACGCCTTCAAGGTGGGCCTGCAGATGCAGCAGGGTGTGTTCAACACCCGTGGCAATCACCCGACCGGCGTCACCTACACGTTCCTCAATGGCGTGCCCAATCGCGTCAACCAGGGCGCCGTGCCCTTCAGAAGCGACGCGCGTCTGCGGGCCGTCGGCATCTTCGTGCAGGAGCAGTGGAGCCTCCGCAGGCTGACGATCAACGCCGGCGGCCGGTACGACGGGTTCCGCGGCTTCACGCTGCCGGGCGAGATCCCGGCGGGGCCGTTCCTGCCAGCCCGCTCGGTAGCCGGCATCAACGACTTCCCGAACATGAAGAGCTTCACGACGCGCTTCGGCGCGGCGTATGACGTGTTCGGTAACGGCCGCACCGCCCTCAAGGCGTCGTGGGGCAAGTACCCGATCGGCATGGGCGGCGGCATCCTGAACACCATCTCGCCCGCCAACGCCGTGGTCGCCTCGGTCAACCGGACGTGGAACGACGCCAATGGCAACTTCATCCCCGATTGCACGCTGACGGTGCTCACGCAGAACGGCGAGTGCGGCCAGGTGAACAACCTCGCCTTCGGTCAGCCGGTGTCGAACATCACCTGGGACCCGAGCGCCCGGCTGGGATGGAACGCCCGGGAGTTCAACTACCAGTGGAACGTCACCATGCAGCACGAGGTTCGGCAGGGTCTCGGCATCATGGTGGGCTACTTCAACACCGACTGGCGGAACCAGCAGCAGACGGTCAACATCCTCCAGGGCCCGAACGACTACACGCGTTTCTCCATCACGCTGCCCAACGACCCGCGGCTCGGCGACCGCGCGGGCATCACGCTCAACAACCTCTACGACGTGAACCCGGACAAGCGCAGCTCGGTCCGGCAGGTGCTGATGACGGTCGACGAGATGAACCGCATCTTCGGTGCGAACGGCCGGAAGAAGGACGTCTACAACGGCGTGGACGTTGGCTTCAACTGGCGCTTCAAGGAAAAGGGCCTGCTGAACGGCGGCGTGAGCATCGGGCGGCAGACGCTCGACGACTGCTACCTCAACGACTATCCGAACCTCGCCGCGTCGCAGGCGCAGCCGCGCACCGAGGAGTACTGCCACCAGCAGTCGAGCTGGTGGAACGGCATCGGCTCGCAGGTGAAGCTGCAGGCGGTGTACCCGCTGCCGTGGGGCATCACGGCCAGCGCCTCCTACAAGCACCTGCCT
>JBIKWH010000172.1:0-4929 GCA_044356435.1 Vicinamibacterales bacterium | reverse complement strand
CGGCGGTCGTCGTGAAGCTCTCGCAGAACGCGCTCATCGGCGTGGCCGCCTTCCTGCTGACTGTGTGGTGGGCCATGCGCAGCCAGACGGAACGACATGGCAGCAGCGTCGGCCTGATCTGGGAGCGCTTTCCCAAGTTCGTCGTCGGCTTCCTGCTCGCGTCCGCGCTGTTCTCATTCGGGCTGGCCGACGCCACGGTGAGCGAGACCCGCGGCCTCCTCACCGCCCTGCGCACGGTGCTCTTCGCGGTGGCCTTTGTGTCGATCGGACTCGAGACGTCCCTCGGTAGTCTCGTCACGACGGGCGGCGGGCGTCCCGCTGCGGCGTTCCTCGGTGGACAGACCTTCAACGTGATCGTCACGCTGATTGCCGCGTACGCCTTCTTCGGCGGCTGGCTCTTCGCGATTCCCGATCTGAACTGACCCCGACACGAGGGACAGACACCCGGGGCACGACAGCCCGCGGGTGACGCACAGGTCGCGACGGCTACTGGGGCTTGCGCGCGAGCACGCGGAGCGAGCTGCCGAACGGCATCGGCACCAGCCGACTCACCCACACTTCAAGCAGCACCACCGCCGAGAGCACCGCGTTCACAAGCGGCGAGGGCATCGTGATCTCGGACTCGCGCGGCGTCGCCTTCCCGCGTGACGCCTTCTGCAGCAGGCGCACGGTCAGCAGAATCGGGAAGATCGAGGCAAAGCCGAACCGGATCGTCACCGGTTCAAGGCCGGCTTCCTCGATTCGCGCACGCAGGCGGCCTGGCATGTAGCGCCGCACCTCCGCCGAGAGCGCCGAATGGTCGCCGTAGAGCACGTCGAAGGCCGCCATGTTCGCGACCAGATAGCCGCCAGGCTTCAGCACGCGGGCCATCTCGACGAACACCACCCGGTCGTCGGGCACGCAGGGCAGCACGTCGAACGACGTCACCACATCGAACGACTCGCTGCGAAACGGCACGGCCATCGCGTCGCCACGGGCCACGCGCAGACCTGCGTGCCGCGCCATCACGAGTCCGGAATGGGTGAGATCCATGCCGACCGCACGGCCGTAGCGGGTCAACCACCGCATGTTGTAGCCCGTGCCGCAGCCGCAGTCGAGGATACGCGCGTCCCGCCGGCCGGAGACCGCCCTGCCGACCAGATCCCGCATGTAGCGCCGGAATCCGCGGAACCAGAAGTGCGTGGCTTCCGCCCGCTGCGTCAACTCGAGGAGACGATCCACGCGGCTACTTCCGTGTCTTCGACCTGGCTTTCGAGGCGGGTCGCTTCGCGACCGGCTTCTTCGCCTTCGTGGGTGCGGCGGGCTTGGCCGACGTCGCGCGCGGCCCACCGGCCGACGCTCTCGGCTCCGGCTCCAGCTCAGGCTCCGATGCGAAGGGCGGGAGCGCCTGCGGCGTCACCAGACCACCGCCGTAGATGCGACGGTAGTCCTCCGCCATCCCGAGCACCTTCTTCACGTAGTTCTGCGTCTCGGGGAACGGAATGTCGTCGATGAACTCGTCGTCCGGCAGGTCCGGCTTCTCCGTCCGCCAGCGCGATACGCGGTGCGGGCCCGCGTTGTAGCTGGCGATCGCGAAGTGCGCGCCGCCGAAGCGGTCCGAGAGGTCCTTGAAGTACGCCATGCCCATCCGGATGTTGGACTCGGGATGCGTGAGCAGCCGGATCGAGAACCGGCCCAGGCCCACCTTCTTCGCATACTGGCGCCCCGCCGCCGGAATGAGCTGCATCAGACCGTAGGCGTTGGCCGCCGACTTCACGTCCGGCGTGAAGGTCGACTCCTGCTGGATGAGCGCCGCCATCATGTAGGGGTCGAGGCTGTGCTCGGTCGCGTACTGCTGGATGAGATTCCAGTAGTCGAGCGGGAAGAGCACGCCCAGCGCGTCCGCCGGCAACTGCTCACCACCCGCCGCGATGTACTGCGGGTACGCGCGCTTCATCTGGTTGATGGCGCCGCGCAGATGGTTGAAGCGGTCCCAGGACACGAGGTTCAGCCCCTGGCGGTGACTCACCCAGGCGAGCGTGGCTTGAAGGGTCGCCGCATCGCCCCACGCCCGCTGGGCGTACCGGATCTCGCGGCCGGCGGCGTCAAAGAGCTCTGCGGCCACCAGCTCGCGAATCAGTGATTCGGTCGGCACGCCCATCGCCGGCGGCGCGGTGGCGAGCGGCACGCGCGCCGCTGGCAGCGCGCTGCTGCCGAGCCGCCGCTCGGCCAGACGGCCGTAGTACGAGTTCTGATAGTCGGCAAGCACCAGTCGGTCGCGTGCCGCCGCTTCAGCCGTATGTCCCAGCCGCTGGTGCGCACGCGCCGACCAGTAGAGCCACGCCGGCCGCGTATCCGCGCGCGGCATGCGCGCCGCCGCGGCCTCGAAGTAGCGGATCGCCACCTCGTTCTTCCCCGCGCGGTACGCGTACCAGCCGGCCTTCCAGGAGGCCCGCTCCGCATAGCGCCCACCGGGAAAGCGATCGACCATCTGCTGAAACACGTCCGCGGCCAGGTCGTCCTGATCCTCGGTAAGGTAGTGCGTGGCCAGCAGGTTGAGCGCCTCTTCCGACCACACATCGGTCGGCAGGTCCACGAGCATGTCGCGCACCAGCCCGACAAAACGGCCCTGCTCCTTCAGTCCATAGGCCGCCGCCGCCACCACGAACCGCGCCTCGGCCGCGTTCGGCCCACGGAGGGCAAAGACTTCCGCGCCGTTGCGTGCCGCCGCGTAGCGCTTGAGGTAGTAATCGCACTCGGCAATGCGGAGCTGCACCAGCGGTGCGTCCACCCCGGCGGCCGGCAGCACGTCCTTAAAGGCTTCACGCGCCGGCGCCCAGCGCTTCGCGCCGAACAGCTTCTCCGCGCGATCGAGCTCCAGACGCACGCCTTCGACTGTGTGGGTGCGCGTGGCACCCATGCGCTCCAGTTCCTGCCCCGCGGCGTCGCCCTCCGGCAGCAACGCATGCTCCGACCAGACGCGACGATAGGTGCTGACCGCGGCCACGTGGTCCCCTGCTCGCTCCTGCGCGGCCGCGAGCTTGAGCAGCACCGTTTCCGGGTTGAGAAGCGGCCGGCGCGCGAGCGCGTCCAGGATGGAGACGGCCCGGGCGTTCTCGCGCCTCTCCAGCGCCACATCCGCCCGGCGCAACTCCACCGCCTGCGCGAGGTAGCCATCCAGCCGCTTGGCCGCCAGCGCATCAAACCCGAGGCTCGCCGCTTCGATGTGATCCAGCTTCAGCCTGGCCCAGGCCGTGTAGTAGCGGGCGTAGTCGCCCAGCGCCGAGGCGTTCAGGCGGGCGTCGCCAAGGTGCGCAAGGGCCGCGGCGTACTGCGCGGCCTCGAAGAGGGCCACGCCACGGGCCAGCGTGGAGCCGGAGAAGGTGTCCACCGTCGGCCGCGGAGCGCCCGCGACGGCGCGGCGGTCCGGCACGAACCAGAAGCGGGATGGACGGTCCGGAATCGGGGGGTGCGCGGTGGGAACGAGCTTCGAGCCGGAAAGCCCGGCCGGTGACTCCCAGTCCTGCGGGTCCTGCCCCGCGCCCGACAGACGGCCGTCCGCAGCCGCAAGGAGGGCAACACCCACGGCCAGGAAGACGACGCGCCAGCGATCAGGGCATCTCAAGGATCTGCCAGCAATTATACGGACCCGCGATCGCTTCGTGCGGCTGACCTTGGAAGTGCGTGGCCGCGGGCCTACAATGGATCTCGTGGGCGGCGCGTACCGCTCACGAACGGCTCTACCGTTTGGGGGCGACCTGGCTTCGACGGGGGTATGGAGTCGTGGGATGCATGCCGAGCACCATTAACTCGTAAATCTGATGGAACATCCGTTAACTGCGGATTCTAACTACGCTCTCGCAGCTTAATAACCTGTGAGCGTCTGTCCTGACCTCGCCTGGTGGTTGGGGGCCAGACGTCATTAAACAGGCTGGCTTTCCGGTGGCGGCTCTGCGCCGGCGAGTGAGATTTTCAGAGTCTGGTGCCTGGCGGTTTTTCGCCGCTTTCTCACGTCGGGCACGAGAACCCAGAAGCGGACACGCATGTAGAGTCCTGCGATAACGTGCTTTCGGACGCGGGTTCAACTCCCGCCGCCTCCACCACTCCTCGCTTCGCTCGTCGCGGTCTTGGCGGCGAAGTTCAGTGCGCCGGTCCGGACTCCGTTCGGACTGAGCCGCACCAACTCCCTTCACTGACTTCGCAGCGCCTCGCTCGATCGGCCTGGGATTAAAGAACCAGGGGCCGCGGACCGATGAGCGTTGTGAGGAGGCGACATGCCCTGGGATATCAGCGACGTGCCCGGCGTGACCAGCACGGAGGACTCGACGACGCTGTCCGAATGGCGGCACCGTCAAGAAGAGCGTGGGCGTCACGCTCCTCACAGGCATCCTCATCACCCACCCGAACACGCGGAACCGTCGAAGCCGGAGGCTCCCGCGACACCGGACCCGGTCGATCCCGCCCAAGTCCCCCATCTGAACATACTGGCCTGACGTCCGCCCCCGCGAGCGCGGGAGTCGTGGCGGCGCCGTCAGAAGGCCACACCAGTGCGCCGTAAAGCGCGCGCGCACCCTATAGCCGGCCGCTCACCAACATGACAATCAGGACGATGAGAATGAGCCCGCCAAGACCGCCCCCCACCGCGGGGCCGCCCAGGTAGAAACCGCCGCCGCCGAACACCAACAGCAAAATGATGAGCAGGACTACTAGATTCACAGCGCCCTCCGATCGGACCTTCGATCAACAAGCATCACTATGACTGTGAGGGCACGACTTGGCCGTTCCAGACTGCACACCGGCACGGTAACGACTCGACGGTCATCAACAGGTCGAGCTACCACCCGCCCTTCCGACGTAACTCCACGACCACGCCTGCCCCTGACGCGTCAGATCGCGGTGCGATACTGAACTGATGCCAATGGTCGAACCGTGCGCCGTCTTGAGCGATGC
>JBIKWH010000170.1:0-4994 GCA_044356435.1 Vicinamibacterales bacterium | reverse complement strand
AACCGCGCCCATCACCTCGGCTTCGACGTCGGCCGGTCCTTCTCCGCCGTACTCGCCCGTCTCGAAGGTCTCGGCGGACGCATCCTGCTCGGCCGGCGTGATCTGGGGTACACGCTGGTGGACTTCGGCGACGCATGCGGCCTGGTCCTCGAGCTGTCCGGCACGCCGGCCCACGCATGAGCCACCGGGCGGTCCGGGCCGTCCTGGCACTCTGTCTGCTGCTGGCCGGCATCCACGCGCAGCAACCAGACCCGGCCGGGCCGCTCGATGTCCTTCGGGACCGGCTCTTTCAGGCACGCACGGCCGTCTCACTGCTACGGACCGGCGATTTCCGGCTCCGCGAGGAGCTGACCCGCGAGCTCGACGCCGTGCAGCGCGCGCTGGATTGGCCCCGGGAATCCGGTCCGCAAGCGGCCCCGCGCGATGCCGCGGCGCTCCGCGCCCTTGGCGACCGCATCGATGCGGCACGGCGTCGCGCCCGGAGCGGAGAAAGCGTGACCGGGCAGGGGCTCGGACCGACCGCGGTTGCCGCCGCCGGCGTCCGTGACCTCCAACCGCTCGATGTCCCGGCAGGGACACAGGCCGTCGTCAGGCTGCTGCAGGCCGTGGATCTCGACACGCCGGACGACGGCGCCGTCATCGAGGCCGCCACTGTGGAGCCGGTGACGTCAGAGGGTCGCGGCATCGCGCCGGCCGGCGCGCTGATACAGGGAGTTATCGCGCGACAGGGCAGCCAGGCCACGCTGGTCTTCGATCGGATTCAGATTGGCTACACGACGTGGGTGCTGAAGGCCGTACCTGCCGAGGCGCCCGCAGGCCGGCTGCGGGCGGGCAGCCTGCTGCGCCTCACGCTCCACCCACCCGATCCCCTCACGGCACCGCGCTGACGCGGCTGTGGGCTACTTCTTGACGAACAGAATGCCCGCCGAGCCGGCGGGGTCTTCGCTCAGCGCCTGCCCGGCCGGATATCCGTTGGCCTTGAGCAGGAACGCGACGATGTCGGCGTAGTCCTGGGCGCTCATCGAGCCCGGGCTGTCGGCCGGCATCGTGCCCTTGATGATCTTGTGAAGGTCGGCAAGCTTGCCGTTCTCCCAGCGGAGGGCAAACGCGTCGCCGTTCAGCGCCGGCGCGAAGCTCTCACCGCGCAGGTCCGACATGTGGCACGAGGCGCAGGCCTTCTCGTACGCCACGGCACCGCGCGTGGCCTGTTCAGCGGTGTAGACACCATCCGCGACAACCTTCGTCTGCGCGTGCACACCGGACGCCAGCGCCACACCAATCCCCAGCACGCCGCACGCCACGAACTGTCCCACTGCCCGCATCGTCATCGCATCGCCTCACACGCCGGCGTCAGAGCCGCCGTGGGCGCAAGTATAGCGCCCACCTCCGCACGGAAAACCGGTATCCGGCCAGAACCTGGTACGGCCATGTACGGCCGGACGACGCGGCGCCCGGCTCTAGTACCGCAGGAGTCGCGTCAACTTGACGACGAACGTCCGGTTCTGGAGATCCGCGAACCGGTCCGGGATCGCCGTGGTCCGGCCCTCCGTGTAGACGACGAAGAGGTCACTGCCCGGGATGTACTCCCAGCGATAGCGGACGTTGGTCGAGAGGGTCCGGGTGCTGGTGTTGAACTGAATCAACGTGCCCAGCGTCTGGCGCGGTGTGAAGGTGAAGCTGATCCGGCTCTGGACCAGGTGCGTCGTGAAGTCACCCACGGGGAGCTTGACCCAATTGAGCGACAGCGTCGGCTCGATCGTGAACTGCTTCGTCACCTCGACGCGGCCGGCGTAGCTGAGCGTCTGCCGGGTGCCGTCGAAGAAATCCCCGAATGTTCCGCTGATGGTGCCCCGCACGCGGAAGTTCGGCGGCAGGCCGACGGACGCGCGGGCGCTCGTGAATCCGTATCCGCCGACCGGAATTCGGACGCCGGGGAAGATCTGGAACGGCACGTCCAGCCCTTCGAAGTCACGATCGACTCCTGACGAGAACGTCGTACCGTTCATGAAGTCGATGTTGAAGGACCCACCCATTCCCCGCGACTGCAGGAAGCCCTCGTTGTTCGTGGTGTAGTCCATCGATCCCTGGTAGAAGAACTTCCGGAACGGCTTCAGCCGCCGGGCCGTCTTTCGGTCCGGACGGGGGCTGAAGCGGAAGCCACCCGAGGTAGTGCGGAAGTCCCGGCGTCGCAGGAAGCCCATCTCGGGATTGAAGTTCTGCTCGACCACGAGCTGCTGCGCCGACCCGCCCCAGCGGTCGCCCTGATTCTCGTAGGCGACCATGTAGGAGAGATCGTTCCCGGACAGATGCGGGCTGCTCGTCTTTGCGATGTAGCCATTGAAGATATTCAGGCCAAGACCGATGTTCGCGTCGGCGCCGAACATCAGGTTGTCCCGTCCGGCCGTCGGGGTCTTCCGCGCGGCCATGACGCCGATGTAGCTCTTCTTCAGCACGTCGCGGCGCAGCCGGGCCACGCCCCAGTTCGTCGACGGCGCGTTCCGCGACGGCGTGTCCTCCGTCTGGATGTCCACCACTCCGATGGTGTACGCGCCGGCCTTTCCGGTCAGCCGGCCGCCGCCGATGATCGGGATCGGCGCTCCGCCCGAGAGCCCGATCTGCCGGCTGAAGAACATCGTGGGAATGTCACCACCCGACTGCCCGCCGAACGAGAAGATGCCTTGTCCTTCCAGGAAGAACGGACGCCGCTCAGGGAAGAACACACCGAAGCGGGTCAGGTTCACCTGCTGCAGGTCGTCTTCCACCTGCGCGAAGTCGGTGTTGTAGGTGAAGTCCGCCGTCAGCCCCTTCGTCACGCCGACCTTGACGTCGGCGCCGAAATCGCCCTTGCCGTCGTTGATCTTCGGCGGGCGCGAGAGCTTGTCAGTGGTCGTGCGCGCAGTCACGAACGGCAGGATGTCCAGGTTCCGGCCGGCCGCAGGCACCTTCAGGCCCACCAGCGTCGCTTCGTCCTGCAGGCGATAGACGCCGCTGGCGCCGATCCCCGGCGGGATCGCGGTCAGGTAGGTGGACTCGTTCTTCCAGCGGACAACCCTGCGGATCTGGACGCCCCACACCTGGTCCGCGCCGGAGGGATAGCGGATGGACTTGAACGGAATCGCCACTTCGGAGGTCCAGCCGCCGTCAAACCTCTCCGATTTCGGGTTCCAGACCGGATTCCACTCACCGTTGTTCTGCTGCTCGCTCTGGAACTGGACGTCGCGACGCGCGCCAAGCGGATTGGTCATGAAGTAGTACCCGCTCCGCTGGTCGTGAAAGGTGTCGATCGTGATCGAGATGTTCTCGTTCTGGAAGATGTCCTGGGATGCGTCATGCCGCATCTCGTTGGCGATCATCCGCTCGGGGTGGCTGTCCCACATCCGGAAGCAGAAGTAGATGTTCTTGTCGTCAAAGAACACCCAGGCTTCCGTCTTCTCCGTCGCGGGTTCGCCCGGCCGGGGCTCCTGCTGGATGAACCGCGTCGTGGCCGGCGGCAGCTTGTAGACCTCTTCGTCCAGCCGGCCGTCCAGCTTGATGCCGCCCGGAACGTGAACGGCGCGAAGCACGGGCTTGTCGTCGGTCGGAGCGGGGGCGACCTGGGTCGTCTTCGCCTGCGGGGGCGTCGGCTGGGCCGCCGCCCCTGCCGAAGCCGCCAGCAGCAGCGCCGCCACCTGTTTCACCACACGCGCACGTTTCCCGAGCATCCATCGTCCTTCGCTGAAAGCCCCGGACGACGCCGCGATGAGCGGCTGTCCGGTAGCGCCGTTGCGCCCGCCGCCGTGTGTCACTACGGGAAGGCCCGCGTGCAGGGCCGGGGCCATCGGGTGGTCTGGCGCGGCCGCCGCGAATCGGGGTGTCCCTGGTGCGGAAAGGCCGGCGTGAAAATCACGGCAAGTATATCTCTATCCAGCACTTCCCCGATCGGGCCCCTGTGTGATAACGTCAACAAATTCGTGGGTCCTCCGGGCCCGCCGCCCTATGGCATCACGCCGCTACACCATCCTGATCGCCGACCGCACCACGGGCGCCGTCCGTCGGATGACGCTTGCCCGCCGGGCGACGGTCTCGGTGATCCTGCTGGTCCTGGCGCTGCCCGTCCTGATTGGTCTCGGGGCGGCCTGGAAAGCCAAGCTCGACGTCTCGGATCTGGCGGAGAGCCACGCCGCCCTGCAGCTGGAGAATGCGAGCTACCGCGCCGCTACCGAAGCCCTGGCGGAACAGATTGCGTCGCTCCAGTCGGCCGTCTCGGACATCAACTCCAACACCTCGATGGATCCGAACGTCGCCAAGTCGCTCGACAAGCTGCCGGCGCTGGTGAAGTCGCGTGCCATCGGCGGCGCGCTCGGGGGCAACGACGTCCAGCGGACCGCGCAGAATGCCGCCTTTGCCTCGATGGTGAACACCGAGGACACCTTCGGCCTGATGCGCACGCTGCTCGAGTCGATCGAGTCGCGCCTCTCGCTGGTGCGGACGGCTGTCGACCGCAGGAATGCGCTCGCCGCGGCCACGCCCTCGATGTGGCCGGCGCACGGCTGGCTCACGTCCTCCTGGGGCCTCCGGACCGACCCCGTGAAGGGCGGCGCGGACTTCCACCCCGGCCTCGACATCGCCGGTGAACGCGGACAGCCGGTGTTCGCCACCGCGGCAGGCAAGATCACCTTCTCGGCCTACAACGGCGACTACGGGAACATGATCGTGGTCGACCACGGCTTCGGTCTGCAGACCCGCTACGGGCACCTGCTGGCGTCCACGGTCAAGGTCGGCGACGCCGTGAAGAAGGGCGACAAGATCGGGCAGGTCGGCGCCACGGGCAGGGCGACCGGATACCACCTGCACTACGAGGTGCTGGCCAACGGCCGCCTCCTCAACCCGCTCCAGCTCCTGACGCAGAAACCCGAGCCGAAGTAAGGCGGCTTCCGCCCGGCTTCGCTCCCGGATACCCTTCGTGTATGTTCGGTCAGATACTCGCCAAGGTCATCGGCACCCAGAACGATCGT
>JBIKWH010000169.1:0-5003 GCA_044356435.1 Vicinamibacterales bacterium | reverse complement strand
AGCAGCGGCTGCATCTCGCGTGGCGGCCCCGGCAGGAGCAATACGCCGTGCGCGCCGTCGTCGATCCACAGTCCGGGCGCCGTGCCGCGGGGGTTCGGGAGCACCGTGGCGCCGTCGGGCACCTGAGCCTGACGACGGTTGTTGTCAGCCATCACCCAGCCGCGCGTCGCGAACCGCGCCGCGATGGCGTCCGCGATGCGCTGGTCGTGCCGCAACGGCCGACCGAGCACGTCCGCCACGACGTCCCGCGTGAGGTCGTCATCGGTCGGCCCCAGGCCACCGCACACGAGCAGGAGTTCGGCGTCATCGAGCGCGCGCGTGACGGCGCGCGCGAGACTGACCGGATCGTCGCCGGCCACGGCCTTCCAGACGAGCTCGATGCCGCACGCATTCAGCGCCGCGGTCATGGCCAGGGAGTTGGTGTCGAGGCGCTCGGCGCCGAGGAGCTCGCTGCCGACGGCCAGAATGACGGCCCGCTCGAACGGCGCCGCCGCCATCAGAGGAACCAGGTGGGCAGCAGCGCGACGGCGATCCGCATGGCAATCTGCCCGTAGATGCCGGCCATGACATCGTCCAGCATCACGCCCCACCCGCCGGGCAGCCGCTCGCACTGCCGGGCCGGAAACGGCTTGATGATGTCGAAGACGCGGAACAGCAGGAATCCGAGCACCGCGCCCGTCACGTTGACCGGGATCCAGAGCAGCGTGATCAGCATGCCGACGACTTCGTCGATGACGACGGGCCCGGGATCCTCGTCCCCCATCTCACGCCCGGTGACGCCGGCGCTCCAGATGCCGACGGCGAGCAGCGCGAGCATGGTCACCGCTTCGGCCATCTCCGAACCGTGCCAGCGGAGCGGGAGCAGGATCAGAAGGCCGACCGCCGACCCCCAGGTGCCGGGCGCGACGGGGAGAAAGCCCACATAACCCGCCGTGGAGACAAACCGGGCGAGACGCGTCATGGACTCAGGCCGCCGGCAGAAGCACGACCCGGGTGCCCGACACGCGATCGTGAATGGCCCGACGCTCCCGGCCGACCAGTCCAGGGAGATAGCCAAGCCCGGCAGTGGCCACGGCGACCAGTGACACCAGCGTCCGTCGCACCGAGGCGCCCGGGCTCACGCTTCTGTCGTCCATCGAGACGACGCGAATACCCGCGGCCATCTTGCCGATGGTCTGGCCGCCGAGCGCCGTGAACACCGACGCGTAGGAGAGCTTCATGCCGACGAGGAAGAGGGCCACCGGCCACGCCGGCAGGACGCGCCACTCGGCGACGCTGAGGCCGACGATCCGAAACGTCAGATAGAGGACGGCGAGGTCGATACCGGCGAACAGAACCGCGTCGATCCCGGTGGCCGCGAGCCGTCTGAGCGGCGGGCTGTTCTCCAGCGCCGAGGCGCGCTCGGACTGCCCCTCCCCGCTGAGGCCGCCCGTGGGCATGACGGGCTCGGCCGGGTCGAGAAAGTCGAAGGCCGGTTCCTGAGGCGCGGTGCGCGCGACCGCGCGCAGCTTCGGGCTCATCGGTGTCTTGCGGACCGAAATCGGCGCACGCGGCCGCTGCAGCCTCACCAGGGGCGCGTCATCATCAACGGGCGCGCCGCCGAACACCGGCGGATTCGCCGCCCGCGTCTCGGGCCCTGCACTCGGAACCACGCGGTCGGCTTCGGCGCGGTCCAGCGTCTCACCGACGAACGCCGTCGCGGGCTCAACCGGGCGGCTCACCGGGCCGGCCGGTTTGATATCCAGGTTGTCGAGTGCCGCCATGTCGAACGCCGGACGCTCCGCACGAGGACGCGCCGGTGACGAGGGCGCCTCCGGCCAGCCCATGACGTCGTCTACCAGATCGGCAGCCGGTGCCACAGTGGCCCGCACCGGATCAATCAGGTCGAGGTCGACCGCCGGCAGCGTTCGCGGGAGAGCCGGTTCCGCGAACGGGGACGGGGACGGAGACGGCCCCGCTTCAGGCGCAGCCACGCCGTTCGCCTCGGCTTTCTGGAGGAGCGCGTCGAGGTCACTGACATCGAAGACCTGACGGGCGCCCGTGGAGGCGGTGCCCGGGTCGAGCGCGCTCAGTTCCAGCCAGTCCGGCTCGGCCGCGGCACGCACCCCGCCGTGCGCGGTGCTGATCGCGTCGTCGATGTCATCAAGCGCGACGTCGTGGGCCGTTGACACCAGCGCGAAGTCGTACGAGCAGTTGCGGCACCGGGGCGTGTCATCGAACCCGAGATAGCCGCACTTCGGACACTCCATCCCTACCGACCCCCGCCTGGCGCATCCAGCCCGTCGAGCTGCAGCAAACGCCCCTGCCACTCCGCCCGCAGACGGTCCGCTTCGGGCCGCAGGCTGTCGAACCGATCGATGACGTCAAGCGCCCGCAGGGCGTCCGGCAGATGTCCCCCCGACGCGAGCGTGCGCGCCCGCGTCAGCGCAATGTCGCAACCACGCGGCACGACCAGCTCGTCCGCCCGCGTCTGCGCGGCCGGTGCCAGCCCGGCCGGCGACGCAAACCACAGTTCGATGGCCACGCCCGCGACGAGCGCGCCGGCGACGGCCGCCCCGATGGCGACCAGAGGCAGACTCACGCGCCGCGACCGCGCGGGCGGGAGCGCGGTTTCCAGGCCCGACAGCCGCGCGCCGGCATCTGCCATGCCGACCGCCCCGTGCACGGGTACCCGTCCGAGGCGGTGCACGCGCTCAAGCACCGTGGCGGCCAGGTCGTCCGGCCCCGATCGCTCGACCGACTGGGTCAGCAGTTCGCGTGCACGTTCCGTGTCGCCACGATTGAAGGCGTCCACCCCCAGCTGCAGCAGCTCGTCACCCTCGCGCTGGCGCTCGGCGACCGCGCCACGGGCGCGCTCGATGTAGGCACGCGCCCGGCCGTGCCCCCGTTCGAGGAACGACACGCGCGTCCACACGTTGATGGCCTGCTCGAACTGACCCGCGAAGTAGAGGTCCAGGCCGGTCAGCAGCAGTTGCTCGATGCGGGCGTCGCGGGACTCCGGCCCGGCGGGCACACGATCGAAGGGCTGTGGCGTCGGAGACATGACAGGGATCGCGTCGGAGCGTCTCGAATTATAGCGCCGGTCCTGCCGCACAATGGCGGGGGCAATGCTCATCGAAACCATTCCGAACGTCAGTGAGGGCCGCAGGCCGGACGTGATCAACGCGCTGGCACGCTGCTGTAAGGTGGGCGGCGCACGGCTGCTTCACACCTCGAGCGACCCGTCCCACAACCGGACGGTCCTGACCGGTGCCGGCACGCCGGACGCCGCGCACGCGGCGATGCTGGCCCTGGCCGCCGAAGCCGTCCGCCTGATCGACCTGCGCACGCACGACGGTGTGCATCCTCGCGTCGGCGCGGTCGACGTGATGCCGTTCGTGCCCCTCACCGGGGCGTCCATGCCGGATGCGGTGGCGCTCGCCCGCCGGACCGCGACGGCCATCGCCTCGGCGCTGGACGTGCCCGTGTTCCTCTACGAGGACGCGGCCACGTCCGCCCACCGCCGACGCCTGGACCAGATCCGGGCGGGCGGACTCGAGGCGCTGGCCGGGCGGATGCAGCAGGCGGACTGGATCCCGGATGCCGGCCCCCGGCGGCCGCATCCCACGGCCGGCGTGTTCGTCGTCGGGGCACGACGCCCGCTGGTCGCCTTCAACGTGGACCTCGACACGAAGGACATGGCCGCCACGGCGGCGATCGCACGGCAGGTGCGCGCCAGGGACGGCGGGCTTCCCGGCGTGAAGGCCCTGCCGATGTGGGTCGCGCATCGGGACCGCGCGCAGGTCTCGATGAACCTGACGGACCTCACCGAGACCACTGCGGCGCAGGCGTTTGACGCCGTCGCCCGCGCGGCCGCCGCGATCGGGATTCGTGTCATCGAGAGCGAAGTCGTCGGTTTGGTGCCCGAAGCCGCGCTCGGCGGCCGTTCGCCTGAGGATCTGCGCATCGGCAACTGGTCCCCCGACCTGCTGCTCGAGGAACAGCTCCGGCGATCCGGACTCGTCCCCTGATCCCGGACGCGCTAGTTCATCTCGTCGTCGCGGCGGCCGATCGGAATGCCAAGCGACCGCATCTTGCGGTAAAGATTGCTCCGCTCGACGCCCAGCACTTCGGCCGTCCTGGAGATGTGGCCACGCTGTTGTGCCAGCGTCTGCAGGATGTACCCGCGCTCGAAGGCGTCGCGTGCTTCGTGGAGCGGCTGCAGCGACGCGGCGACCGCCGGCGCCGACCCCGGCGTCTGCGGCCGGACGGCGACTGGAATCAGCGGCAGATCCGCGACCGTCACGCGGCCGCCCGGCACCATGATCATCACGCGCTCGACCACGTTCCGCAGTTCCCGTACGTTGCCCGGCCAGCTGTAACTCTGGAGCGCCGCGATCGCCTCCGGCTCGAAGGTCTTCTCCTTGCGGCCGTACTCCCGTGCCAGCGTGGCCATGAAGTGGCTCGCCAGGAGCGGAATGTCCTCGACGCGGTCGCGCAGCGGCGCCACCGTGATCGGCACGACGTTGAGCCGGAAGTAGAGGTCCTCCCGGAACCGTCCCGCCTGAATCTCCGTCGGCAGGTCCTTGTTCGTCGCCGCCACGACGCGCACATCCACGCGGATCCGGCGCGTACCGCCGACCGGCTCCATGACCTGCTCCTGCAGCACGCGCAGCACCTTGGCCTGCGTCTTCAGACTCATGTCGCCGATCTCGTCCAGGAAGATGGTGCCGCCGTGCGCCGTCTCGAAGCGACCCCGGCGGTCAGCGACGGCTCCGGTAAACGCGCCGCGCACGTGCCCGAACAACTCGCTCTCGATCAGCTCCTCGGGAATCGCCGCGCAGTTCACCTCGACGAACGGGCCCTGACGGCGATGGCTCAGCACGTGGATATTGCGCGCGACCAGTTCCTTGCCCGTGCCGTTCTCGCCGAGGACGAGCACGCGGCCGTTGGTCGGCGCCGCCGTGGCGATCTGCTCCCGCAGATGCAGCATGACCCGGCTCTCGCCCACCAGCGCCTGCTGA
>JBIKWH010000168.1:0-5028 GCA_044356435.1 Vicinamibacterales bacterium | reverse complement strand
GGTCCGCGGGCGCCGCGAACGACAGGGGTGAATCAGACGCGCGAAGCGAGGCGGCGGGGCCGCTCACTCCTGCGGCGGAACCGGCTTCAGGGGATAGAGGTCCGGGGCGCAGTTCCAGTACCAGTTGCCGCCGAGGAACGGAATGCGGCTGCGCGGTTCGAAATTGCAGTGAGAGAGCGGGATCATCGTGGACGCATCGAGCGTCTGCGCGCCGTTGGCGCCGTTCTGCACCGAGATCACGTGCACGTTGGCCACCACGCGGCGGATGACGCCCGGATCTGCCGTGGCCGGAATGGGGGCGAACGTCGCGCGCGTCGCCTGGGGCGCCTCGATCGTGGCATCCCCTTCAAGTGCGAGCTGCCCCACCGGGGGACGGTAGAGATAGCTCACTGTCTTGCCGGGTCCCACCTTGAGGAAATCCTTGTAGGTCACCGGGATACCACTTTCGTCGTTGTAGATCATGAGGCGGAAATTGTTGCCCGTCTCCCCGACGTTGGTGGCCTTGAAGAGCAGCATTTGCCCGGTCGCCAGCTGCACCGACGGCACGACAATCAGGGGCGCGCTGAGCCCGAACGCCTCACCCTGACTCGGGTCATCGGTACCCGCGCCGCGGACGCCGATGGCATAGCCTAGCCCCGCGAGTACAACAATCGAGACGAGTACACCTGTGATGATGTTCTTTTTCACAACATCCTCTTTCGACTAAGAACCGTTAGGAGTTGAGTGGCTCGAAACGCCACAGGTGGATGTAGAAACCGGGTGCCCACAGATTCTGGCCGTTCGCGCGGGCAATGTCATCATGCTCCTGCGGGTCGCTCAAGTAGACGAGCTTGCCATCGTAGAGCTTGCCGCCAATTTTGACGCGCACCACCGGGTCGACGAGGATGTTCTTGTTCCAGTGGCGGCCGGACGGCATCTTCTTGCCGGCCGGGTAGCCCGAACCGATGTAGAGACGGCCGTTGTGAATGAAGCGGGCCGTCGTCACGGAAAAGGCCATCCCCGGAACGAGCCGGTCCCTCGTCTGAATGGCGGTGAGACCCCTCACCTGCTTGGCGAACGTCCAGTCGGTCACCGGCTCGGTGACGACCTCGCCGCTCAGCCACAGGCCAGGGTGCGTCACGCCCGGATCGAACTTGAACACGCGCGCGAGCGCGAGCAGGACGATGGCCAGCACCAGGAACGTCCCCACGATGCCGCCAACGATCTTCGCTAGATTCTTCACGTGACCCCTCCCTTACACGCGCCATCGCCGAAGACCGGCGCTGCGGCCCCCTCTGCTGGAGCCGGCATAGCTTACTCACAGGACGCCCAAAGAGGATCCCTCCTTGGGGGGATCGTCAGAAGCGCAGCAGGCGGTTGACCTTGATGACGAACGCCCGGTTCTTCAGTGTACGCGGCGCCGTCGGCGCCAGATCCCGCTCGTCCGTATAGACGGCGAAGAGCTCGCTCCCGGGCAGGTACTCCCAGCGGAAGCGCAGGTTCGTGCTGAGGCCGCGGTCGGCCGAACCGAACTGGACGAGGCCGGTCGCGAACATCCGGGTGGTGAACGCGAAGTCACCGCGCGTGCGCACCACGGTCGTCATGAAGGACCCGGACGAGACCTCGGCCCGGTTGAGCGACAACGACGGCTCGAACGACAGACGCGGCCCGAAGCCGATACGGGCAGCCGAGAGCCCCACGGTCGTGATGTGCCCGTCGTAGAACGCCCCCTGCTGGAGCGACGCGGTGCCCGAGAGTCGCCGTTGCAGGCCGAAGGTGTACGACATCCGCCCGTCCGTGAACCCGTATCCACCGGGGGCGATCGTCACGCCACGGGCCACCGCGAACGGCCGCACCAGCCGTTCGTAGTTCCGGTTCACCCGCACGTCGAAGGTGTCACCCGTCTGAAACTCCGCCGAAAACGACCCCGCCACCAGGCTGCTCTCGCGCACACCGTCCGGGTTCCTGTGCCGGCTCGCATCCGCCTGCCACGTGAACTTCCGCACCGCCGTGAGGCGCGTCTTCGGGCGCGGGCTGAAACGCAGCGATCCGGATTCGCGGTCGAACGCCACGCGTCGGACGAACCCGACCTCCGGATTGAAGTCCGCCCCGACGTGGAGGTAGTCGGCCGTGGCGCCGTAGCGGTCTCCGCCGTAGTCGACTCGCCCCTGATAACTGCGGGCATCTCCGGAGCGGCCCGGCGTCCTGGTCTCGGCGTAGTAGGTGCCCACATCCACGTTGCGGAAGAACGAGAAGGCCGCGTCCGCCCCGAAGGCCTGACTCCCCTCTCCACCACCGGCGGCGATCGACCGGTTGGTGACGATGAGGCCGACAGCGCTCCGCCGGAGGATGTCGCGCTTCAGGCGCACGACCGTGAAGTTGGTCGAGGGCGACCCATCCACCTCCCCCGTCTGCAGATTCATCAGGCCGACGCTGAGCGGGCCGACCTTGCCCGTCAGACGGGCGCCAAGGTCGATGGGCGTGACACCGCCGGCGTTGAGGCCGATCCGGCGGCTGTAGAACAGCACCGGCACGTCGCCCCCGCCGCGCGCGAAGTCGAAGATGCCGCGGCCCTCGAGGAAGAACTCGCGCTTCTCCGGAAAGATCAGGTTGAAGCGCGTGAGATTCACCTGCTGCTCGTCAGCTTCAACCTGTGCGAAGTCGGTGTTGTAGGTGAAGTCGGCCGTCAGGTTCGCGGATACCCCGTAGCGGAGATCCACGCCGAAGTCCGGCTCGACATCGTTGACGACCGGCGGCGTCCGCAGGTTGTCGATCGTCACCCGTGAAATCGCGTAGGGTTTGACCTCGATGTTACGGCTGGCGGACGGCACCGTGAGGCCGACGAGCGTGGCCGCGAGCGAGATCTGCGAGATGCCGTTGGAGCCGGCGTTGGCCGCCGGCACGGGGTTGAGATGCGTCCACTCGTTGCGGTGGCGGATGGCGCGGCGCACCTGGATCCCCCAGGTCTGCTCGGTGCCGGCCTGGTAGCGGATCGACTTGAACGGGATCGCGATTTCGATCGTCCAACCGCCCTCGAAGCGCGCGGTACGGGCATCCCACACCGGATTCCAGTCGAAGTTGCTGATGCTCTCGTCGGTGACCGCGAAATCCGCGCGCGCACCGAGCGGGTTCGCGTAAAAGATGAGCCCGTTGCGGCGGTCGTGGAACGTGTCGAGCATCACGCCGAAGGTTTCGTTCTGCCGCAACTGCGTCGTGTCGCGCCGCATGTCACTGACCACCCACTCGGAGGGAGGCGTGGTGTCGAAACACCGCCCGACGATGTAGAGCGTCGTGTCGTCGAACAGGACCCATGCCTCGGTGCGTTGCGACGACGGCTGTCCAGTGTCGGGCACCGATTGTGTAAAGCCGCCGAAGGGCAGCTCGCGGGTGTAGATGGGGTCGTCGAGCACCCCGTCGAAACGGAGCGGCTCGGTGAGCCGGATGGCACGCACGGTGGCGCGGCCCTGAGCGTCACGCGTGATGACTTCGGGCGCGATGGGAGCCGGCGCTCCGGGGGCTGCGACCGCGGTCACCAGCTTCGCTGGTGCCTGGGCGGCCACGCCCGCCGGAACGACGATGGTTAGAAAGACGGCCAGGGACAGCGTGGAGCGGAGACGCGCGGTCAATCGTGGCATCTTTCAGCGTGGGCGCGTCCCGCACATCCCCCTTTCGGGGCAGGGTGTCTGGACGTCCGCGCGCGGCTTACTGGCCCGTGCGCTTGGCGCGGAACTCCAGCTCAAGCTTGATGCTGTCTTCCACGCTCGCCAGAACCGGCACAACAGGTTTCGTGATGCCGAAGTCGGCAAAGGTGATCGTGGCCGTGCCGCGGCCGCTGACGGTGTTCTGGTCAATGGTTGATGCCACGCTCCACGTCACCGGCCTGGTCACGCCGCGCAGCGTCAAGTTGCCGGCGATCTGAAAACCGGCCGGCACGGGCATCACGATCGTGGAATTGGGAACCTTGTTGCCGACCGGTAACGGCCAGGGCAGGCCCGTAATCTTGGTGGGAACGAACTCAAGCGTCGGGAATTTCGACGTCTGCAGCACCTGCAACTGCAGGAACATGTCGCGAAGGGCCTGGTCGCTGGCCAACGACTTCATGTCGACGACGACTTTCGACTGCGCGCTATCCACGGATCCGTCGGCCTTGAGCACGATCGCCCCAGTGACGTTGGTGGTTTCACCGACCGCGTCGTTGTTGAAGTCGATCCCCACGAGCCGCTCGCCGACCCGGTAGCGGGCCTTTGTGCCCTGCTGCAGCTCGATCCGCGTGTCACCGCCTTGCGCCCACGCCGTCGCACATGTTCCCAGCACCGCAAACGCCACTACTGCCCACGCTGAAGACTTCGCCACTCGATCCTCCTTGAATGCGGTTCCCGATTACTGGCCGCCCGGCCCGCATCGTAGCAGGGCGACCGTCTGGCGTGGGTCGCCCGCACCCCCTCTTTGGGGGGAGGCGTTCCTTCTACCCCCATCGGGGGAATCCCTGAAAGCATCCGGCGGACGATGATGACGACAGCCCGCCGACGCGGGCGTTCGTCAACCGCCTGGCGCCGCCGCCGACTCATCAAGGATCCGCACCGCGTTGATCGTCCTTCGTGCAGGGAAGATTGCTGTGCTCACGGGCCTCCTGGTCGCATCCAGTTCACCGGCCGCGGCGCAGTCGAGTGGCTCGGTTCGCCAGCCGACCATCATCGGCGCGCTGCCGACGCCCGAACTCCCGGAGACGATCGCCCGCGACGCGAACGGGCACGCCACGGTCCGGGCCGTCGCCCTTCCGGGTCCAATCGCCATCGACGGCCGGCTCGACGAACCCTTCTATACGTCGGTCCGCCCGATGTCCGGCTTCCTCCAGGCCGAACCCCTCAACGGCAAGCCGGCCGAAGAAGAAACGGAGATCTGGATCTTCTTCGACAAGTCCACGCTCTACATTTCCGCGCGCTGCCACGAGAGCCATCCCGAGCGCCTCGTGGCCAACGAGCTCCGCCGCGATCACAACAACATCATCCAGAACGACAACATCGCCTTCGGCTTCGACACGTATTTCGA
>JBIKWH010000301.1:0-3488 GCA_044356435.1 Vicinamibacterales bacterium | reverse complement strand
ACCGTGCTGGGCGCGGAGTATCAGTTGCAGCAGGTGCTCCTGAACCTCGTGCTGAACGCCCGGGACGCGATGGCGACCGGCGGCTGGCTGACGGTGGCCACGCGTCGCGAGGAGGGCCGCGTCGTTGTGGACATCTCCGACACCGGCGCGGGTATCAGGCCGGAGCACCTCGCCCGGATCTACGACCCGTTCTTCACGACCAAGAGCGGCGCGCAGGGCACCGGCCTCGGCCTGTCGATCGCCTACGGCATCGTGCAGGACCACGCCGGCACGCTGAGCTGTGCGAGCACGGAAGGCACGGGCACGCGCTTCACGATCGCGCTGCCCGAGATCCACGCCGGCCGGGGCCAGACGACCGCCAGGGTGGCGCGGTGAAGGTGACGCTGTGACCGCGGCAGCAGGCTCAGACGCCATCCTCGTCGTCGATGACGAGGAGATCATGCGCGAGATCCTCGAGACCCTCCTGACGCGGGAAGGATATCGGGTCCATCTCGCGGCCACCGCCGAGGAAGGGCTCGACCTCGTCCGCACGGTGCCGCTCGATGCGGTGCTCCTCGATGTGATGCTGCCCGGCATGGACGGCCTCACGCTGCTCGACGAGATCCGCAAGGCGGATGAGGAACTCCCCGTGATGATGGTCACGGCGTTCGCCTCCGTCGAGAGTGCGATCGCCGCGATGAAGCGCGGCGCGTTCGATTACATCAGCAAGCCGTTCAAGAACGACGAAGTGCTCATCGTCGTGCGCAACGCCGTCGAGCGGCGCCGGCTCGTGGCGGAGAACACCGCGCTGCGCCAGCACCTCCAGGCGCAGGCGCCCCGCTTCGCGGGCATCATCGGCCGCAGCGTGCGGATGCGCCAGGTGTTCAACCTGGTCATCCAGGCCGCGCCGAGCCGCTCCACGATCCTTGTCACGGGCGAGAGCGGTACCGGCAAGGAGCTCGTGGCGCGGGCCGTACACCTGAATTCCCCGAGGGCCGAGCGCGCGTTCGTCACGGTCAACTCGGGCAACCTGCCGTCGGATCTGCTCGAGTCGACGCTGTTCGGTCACGTGAAAGGCGCCTTCACCGGGGCGGTGTACCCGAAGAAGGGCCTCTGCGACATGGCCGACAAGGGCACGATCTTCTTCGACGAGATCGGCAACGTGCCGCTCGAGACGCAGGCGAAGCTGCTGCGTGTGATGCAGGAGCGCGAGTTCATGCGCCTCGGCGGCACCGAGACGATCAAGGTCGACGTCCGGATCGTGGCCGCCACCAACTGCGACCTGAAGCGGATGGTCGACGATGGCCGCTTCCGCGAGGACCTCTACTACCGGCTGCACGTCATCAACGTCTACCTGCCGCCGCTCCGGGAGCGGAAGGACGACATCCCGCTCCTCGCCCAGCACTTCCTCGAAAAGTACCGGGAGGAGAACGAACGCGGCGCGATCGAGCTGGACCCGGCCGCCCTCGACCAGCTCATGAGCTACGACTGGCCGGGCAATGTCCGTGAGCTGGAGAACGTGATCGAGCGTGCGGTCGTGCTGGCCACCGGACCGCGGATCGGTCCGGACCTGATCCCCGACCATGTCCGCCAGGCGGCGACCTTCGAGATTCCGCAGTTCGTCGTGCCGCCCGAAGGCCTCTCGCTCAAGGAGGCGGTGACGAACCTGGAGCGTCGCCTCATCGAGACCACGCTCGCCGCCGCCGGCGGCGTGCAGAAGCGCGCGGCGGAGATGCTGCGCGTGAAGCCGACCACGCTCAACGAGATGATGAAGCGCCACGACATCCGCCCGCGGCGCAGGCTGGCCGACCCGGCCGGCGATGCCGCGCAGCCCTCGCGGCCCTCGCGGATCGGCGGCGTCGCGGTCCGGGAGTAGGCGCGGTCTAGCGGACGCGCACGCGCGTCAGCAGGCGTTCCATGCGCCCGACGACGGCGTCCCACTTGTGGTACTGGCGCACGTAGCGCCGGCCGTTCTCACCGAGCTTCGTCCGGAGGGCGTCGTCCTGCAGCAGCCGCGTGAGGGCGGCGACGAACTCCTCGCGGTTGGCGTAGAAGAGTCCGCCCCCGCTCTTGCGGCAGTGGTCCACCGCCGCGGCGTTGGTGGCCGGCGCAAGCACCGGCGTGCCGGCGGCGAAGCTTTCGAGCACGCTCTCCGAGGTGACGTCCTCGCCGTCAGGCGCAAACACCACGTCGGCGGCCTCGTAGGCCGCCATGCGGTCGCGCAGGGGCAGCACGCCCGCGAGCCGGAGATACGGCGCCGGCGGAACCCGCATCAGGCGGACACCGAGCAGCACCAGCGACCCTTCACCGCCGCCTGTCGCGTACGCGTCGAAGTACTCGAGCAGTTCCGCGCATCCGTGGCCGGGCGAGGTCACGCCTGCGTAGATGCCCAGCTTGCCGTCGAGCCGGTGCCGGCGGCGGAACGCCATGCCGCGCCCCGTCAGGTGCGGCCTGTCCCACTCATCGCCACCGGGTGGCGACGCCGTCTGGTCGTCCTCCGCCTCCTCGTCGTCCACTGGCTCGTCGAGCTGCAACCGCGGATACGTGAGCTGGGGCGGCGGCTGAATCCCGATGCCGACCACATCCTCGTCTGAGGCGCTGAGACCCGCATAGGCCTGGAGCAGCGGCCGCTCGGCGCTCGACATCAGCCCGATCACGGACGCCGACGCCAGCGTGCGCCGCACGGAGTTCAGACGAAGCGCCGGGTCGACTTCGAGCCAGGGGAAGAGGACGGACCGTTCCTTCGCGACGGCCAGACCCTGGATGGTCGTGGCCTGCCGGCAGGAAAAGAAGGCCACGGCGTCGTATGCGCGGTGCTGACGCGAGAGGTAGTCCACGAGGCCGGGCGATTCCGGACCCTGCTGCGCGACCCAGTCCTCTTCGTCCTTCCGCGTGTGGGCGCCGCCGGCGAGACGCCGGGCTGTCACGGCCGCGGAGAGGCCGGCGTGGCCGCGCGTGCTGGTGTTGAAGCGGCGCACGAGCACGCCGCGCATGCGGTCCATGCCCTCCGCGTACTCGTTCCGCCACAGGCCATCCTGCCGGGCGCAGGTCGTCAGCACGTCGACGTCGTGACGCAGGGACATCTGCTCGGCGAGCAGACGGCAGGCATGCTCGGGACCGCTTGTGATCTCGGCCCCGTAGCGGGCCGTGACGAACGCCAGTTTCATGAGAGTTCCTGTCGGGCTTCGGGGCTGGTGGCTGCGGCTGCCACGCGGGCGGCGGCCGGAGGCAGCACGCGGCGCTGCCGGGTCAGCCAGCCGGCCAGCGGCTCCATGCGGGCCGTCGGCCGGGGCTCACGGCGCAGCGTGTCCAGCATCGTTCGATACTTCTGCTCAATCACCGGCCACGCGTACTCGCGCCGGCAGTAGGTCTGTCCGTTGCGGCCCAGCCGCTCGGCGAGCGGCGTGTCTTCGAGCAGCAGCGCCAGCGCCGCGGCAAACTCGTCGCGGCTCCGGTAGTAGAGGCCGCCGTTGGCGCGGACGCACTGTCCCACGAGCACCTCGCAGCGG
>JBIKWH010000167.1:0-5092 GCA_044356435.1 Vicinamibacterales bacterium | reverse complement strand
ACGTCAAGTGGACCGTGGTCGGCGCGCAGGTCGGCGACACCATCACGATCTCCGTGCGCAACCTTGGCTACACGCGCAACGCCGGCGAGTTCGTGAAGCAGGCGTTCGGCGGGATCGGCAGCGCCGGCGGCCACCGGGCCATGGCCAAGGCCGTGATTCCCGTCGCCAAGTACAAGGAGATCTACGGCTCACTCGCGTCTGGGGACGTCACGGCGCGGCTCGACCACCTCGTCCGCCACTTCCTCCGGAACCAGCCCGAAAAGAAGAGCCGCTAGCCCGGATGCCCTCAGGCGGCATTCTCGCAGTTGTTCCAGCGTCGAGTGCGCGCTACTCCAGCGCTTGGCGCAGGTCGTCCAGCACGTCCGCGGCGTCCTCGAGACCCACAGACACGCGCAGCATCCCGCGGGTCACGCCACCCTCGGCGAGTTGCGCATCCGTGAAGCCGTAGTGCGAGGTCAGCACCGGGATACTGGCGATCGACTCCACGCCGCCCAGGCTCGCGGCCCGCTTCACGACCTTCATCCGATCGTAGGCGCGCACGACGGCCTCCTGCCCACCCTTCAGGTCCAGACAGACCATCCCGCCGAAGCCGCGCATCTGCGCCTTCGCCACGGCGTGATCCGGGTGCGACTCCAGGCCGGGGTACCAGACGCGGGCGATGCCCGGGTGGCCCTCCAGGCCACGAGCCACGGCGAGGCCGTTGGCGTTGTGCTGGGCGACCCGCACACTCAGGGTCTTGAGGCCGCGCATCAAAGCATAGGCGGGTTGCGGATCGAGGATGCCGCCGAGCAGCCGCCGCGTCTTCCCGATGCGCTCGATGAGCGCACGGCTGCCGGCCACGGCTCCGGCCACGACGTCGCTGTGTCCGTTCAGATACTTCGACGCGCTCTGCATCGAGAGGTCGATGCCAAGCGCGAGCGGCTGCTGATTCGCGGGGCTGGCAAACGTGTTGTCGATCACACTGGTCACGCCGGCCGCCCGGCAGGCCGCCGCCACCTTCGTGATGTCGACGCAGCGGAGCGTAGGATTCGATGGCGTTTCGAACCACACCACCTTCGTGCTGGCGCTGAGCACGGCCGAGAGGTCCGACATCTGCTCCGGGCTGACGAAACGCGCGGTCACGCCGAAGCGGGCCAGCAGGCCCTTCAGCAGATGGAACGTCCCGCCGTAGACAGCCGCGCCGCAGACCACTTCGTCTCCGGGCGAGGTCAGGGCCATCAGCAGCGTCGACGATGCGGCCATGCCGGACCCGAACGCCAGCGCCTGTTCGGCGCCGTCGGCCTCGGCGAGCTTGGCCTCGAGCGCCACGACGGTCGGGTTCTCGTAGCGGGAGTAGAGATACCCGCCACCGCCATCCTGATACCGCTGCAGCTCGGCAGCGCTCTCGAAGGTGTAGGTGGTGGTTTCGTAGATGGGCGTGGTCAGCGATCGCTCGCTGCCTTCACCCGCGTGGATCAGCCGTGTCGAAAACCCCGTCGCCATAAATTGCTCCCAGCTCCGCCGGATCGGGCACGCGCAGATACTCGCCGCTGGCACCCAGCACCGGCGCGATGAATCGCGCGTGGGCGTCCTCGTAGCCGCGGCCCAGCAGCTCCGCCACGGTCTCCTGTCGATCAGACGCCCGGTCGTACGCCCCGTCCAGATCGAACGGTCCGATCGCGCTGTGGTCGGGGACGATCACGTAGACACCCGCGAATCGGCCACGCACGGCCAGCGCGGCATCCCGCATGGCCGCGGCCTCGTCGAGCGCCAGCGCGTCGCCGATGCGGTCCGTGAGGCCGAGCCCCGCCGTGGGCAGCGCGTGCGGCCGGGGTCGGGACGACGGTCCACCGACGAGAATCACCTGCTCCACACCGGCCGCGGTCAGTTCTTCCAGCAGGCGGACGATGGCCCCGCCGCGGTCGCACAACCGGCGTGCCTCCCCGCGCCAGTAGCTCTCGGGCGAGAAGCGGACGAGGTGCGGCTCCACGCCCACGGCGGGCGTCAGCGCGGCCGCGAGCAAGTCCGGCAGCAGCTCTCCGGCGGGACCGGACAGATCGATGGCCTCCGCCTGCCGCTCCGTGCCGGGCCTGGCCGCGAAGAACGGCGCCCGGTGCGGCTCCTTGAGAAACGCCGCCACGACATCCTGCCGGGCATCCACGTCGGCGACGACGAGCATCAGCTCGCACACGCCGGGCTGCCCCAGGCTCTCGGTCAACACCTCGGTATAGCGCCGGCCGACGGCCTTCGCCTCGGGCTTCTCGCCAGCGGCGGCCCCCCGGATCAGGCTCCAGACCGTATCGATGAACACCCGACGTACGAGCGTGGCGTCGATGGGCGCGGCCGCAAGGGCCCACCACCAGCCGCCCCGCACCTCCCGCCTGGCCGGCGCGCCGAGCCGCGCCACGGCGGTGCCAATCACGAGCGTCAGCACGATCACGCCGCCCACCAGCATGGCGGCACGAGGCACATAGGTCGGCAGGTTGGGGCCGGCGAAAGCCTCGGTCAGCCACGCAGAATACCCGCCGACCACAGCGGCCCCGGCGGACGACCCGAGCATCTCCAGCAGAAAGCCGACGGGATAGACCACGGCGGCACCGAGCAGCAGCAACACAGGGAACGCCACGGCACCAGCGAGCAGAATGGTCAGCCAGCCGGCGATACGAAGCGCGGGACGCCACTGATAGGCGGGACGATCCTTCTCTCGCAGCCACGGGCTGCCCGTGCCCCACAGCCCGGCGGCGCCGTCGATCGCCGCGAGTGCGGCCGTGACACCACCGACGCCCCGGCCGGCCATCACGTCAATCTTGACGCCGGCCTCGTGCAGCGCCTTGAGCACTCCCGCGTGATAGGCGCCGTGCGCACCGGTGCCTGCAAGCACCAGGGCCGTGCGCCTCCGCGGCGAGTAGTCGCTCACGCCTCGTCGTCGTGGATGGTGACCAGCTTGAGAAGCTCGAACTCACGCTTCCCGTTCGGCGTGACGACGTCGATCTCGTCGCCCTCTTCCTTGTTGAGGAGTGCGCGGCCGATTGGCGAGGCGGTAGAGATCAGTCCCTTGGCGGCGTCAGCTTCCTCGGGCATCACAAGCTGAAAAATCACGGTGCCGCCCGTTTCGTCCTTCAGGTGCACGGTGGATCCGAATCCGGCCTTGCCGCGTGGGATGCGGTCCAGGTTCATCAACTCGATCTCAGCCACGCGGCGCTTCAGCATCGCCAGGCGCGCGTCGACGATGTTCTGCCGATCCTTCGCCGCCTTGTACTCCGCGTTCTCGCGCAGGTCGCCGAGCTCGCGAGCCCGCTGGATCTCCCTGGGGAGTTCCACGTGCAGCTCGCGCTCCAGTCCGTTGATCTCGTCGAAGAACCGCTTGAGAATGCGCTCTTTCATAGGGGAACGACCGTCATGGTAGCACGTGCTATCCTCGCGCCCGGGCCCCTCACATGCGTGCGATCTCGAGCCGACAGAACCCTCTCGTGCAGCAATTCCGCGGAACTGCGGCCGGAGAGGCGCGCGGCGCGCTCGTGCTGCTCGACGGCGCCCACCTCGTGGCCACCGCGCTCGACGCGGCGCTGCCGATCCCGGTTGCGGCGATCACCGACTCGGAGCTCGACGACCCGGAGTTCGCGGCACTGGCGGCGCGGCTCGAAGCGGCGGGTACGGACCTCGCCGTGGTCACGAGCAACCTCATGGCCGTCATCAGCCCGGTGCGCTCACCGTCCGGTCTGGTGGCACTGGCCGAGCACGTCACCACGTCGCCGGCAGGCGTCCTCGGTACACCCGGCGCGCTGATCCTCGTCGCGGCGGACGTGCAGGACCCGGGCAACCTCGGCGCGCTCGTCCGCTCAGCCGAGGCCGCCTCGGCAACGGGCGTGATCGCCTCCGGCCTCTCGGCTGACCCGCTCTCCTGGAAGGCCCTGCGCGGCAGCATGGGCAGCGCGCTGCGTCTGCCGGTTGCCATCGCGCTCGACACCGAGGAACTCCTGGCTGCCGCACGGAGCGCGGGCCTGCAGACCGTCGCGGCGGTGCCACAAGGTGGCGTGGCTCCGGAAGCGCTCGACTGGCGCGTCCCGACGGCACTCTTCATGGGCGGTGAAGGTCCGGGGCTGGCCCACGCCGTGATCGAGGCCTCCGACGTCCGCGTCACGGTGCCCATGGCCGCACCGGTCGAATCCCTGAACGTCAGCATCGCCGGGGCCCTGCTGCTGTACGCGGCCCGCCTGCAGCGGACGGCACCTCGCTGACAGGTCGATGAGCTCGCTCTTCGACGACGACCCACCCGCATCCGCCTCCGCACCCACCACTCCGCCTGCGGGCACCCCGCTCGCGGAGCGGATGCGGCCCCGCACTCTCGACGACATCACCGGCCAGGATCACATCCTGGGTCCCGGCAAGCCGCTGCGCGAGGCCATCCTGCGCGACAAGCTGCGGTCGCTGATCCTCTGGGGCCCGCCCGGCACCGGGAAGACGACGCTGGCCCGGGTCGTGGCGAATACCACCCGCGCGCGCTTCGTGCCGTTCTCAGCCGTGCTCTCCGGCATCAAGGACATCAAGGACGTGATGGCGGCCGCGGAGGAACTGCGCCGGAAGACCGGCCAGCGGACCATCGTGTTCGTGGACGAGATTCATCGCTTCAACCGGGCGCAGCAGGATGCGTTCCTGCCACGCGTCGAGGCGGGCGACATCATCCTGATCGGCGCCACCACCGAGAATCCCTCGTTCGAGGTGAACGCCGCGCTCCTCTCGCGTTCCAAGGTCTTCGTGCTGAAGGCCCTCGGCGCGGAGGCGATCACCGCGATCCTCCAGCGCGCCATGGCCGACCCCGCGATCGACGACGTGCCGCCGGTGGCGGACGCCGAGGCGCTGGCCGCCATTGCCCGCCACGTCAACGGCGACGCCCGCGCCGCGCTGAACCTGCTGGAGTTCGCGGTCGCCACCGCCCCCAGGTCGGACACCGGCGTGGCTCACGTCACGCTGGCGTCGCTCAGCACCACCATCGAGCGCCGCGCCCTGCTGTACGACAAGACCGGCGAGGAGCACTACAACCTCATCTCGGCGCTGCACAAGTCCATGCGCAACGGCGACGCGGATGCCTCGGTCTACTGGTTGGCGCGGATGG
>JBIKWH010000166.1:0-5109 GCA_044356435.1 Vicinamibacterales bacterium | reverse complement strand
TCACGGCCCCAGAATACCAGCGGGCGGGTTCGTCAGCCCCGGGGATGGGATGGACGCGTGCCGGCGTTGCCGGCCGCCCGGCGGGGTGTGTTCACGCGCCGCAGCGACTCGCCGAATGAGCCGTTCCCCTGGGGCGTCTCGTAGAAGATATTCAGGATGGGACTGTCGAGCGTCTGCAGGTCCACCTTCAACCGGACCCCATCGAGCTTCCGGACATCCTTCGGATCATCGAGGTAGCGCTCTTCGGCGCTGACGACGGTCACCTGGGGCTGGACGCGGTCGCCGCCGGCGGGCGGCTCGGCGATCGTGAGGCGGGCCTCGATGACCGACTGGGAGTACTGCTTCGGACGACCCTTGCTGTCCACGACGGACGAATCGATCCGCAGCGTTCCCGAGCCGTTCGGCTCGAGCAGGAGCTGCACGCTCCGGACTTTCGACGCGTTCTCGCCCCAGACCTGGCGGTCCAGGTCGGTCGAGGCCGGTACTTTCAACGCCTGTGCCTTCCAGGCGCCGGCGAGCGCCGGGACGACCGGGGAGTCGGCGGCCTGCATGGCCGCGGTGGAGAGGGCAACGGCCGCTGCGGTGAAGAGGCCGGCGAAGCAGGTGTGGAGACGGTCAGTAGTCAGCATGATCAAGAAACCTCCATGTAGTGGCGAAGCCGCCTGAGAATGCGTTGCACCCCACATAGACGGACGGACCGGGAAAAAAGTTTGGGGGCCGCTATACTGACGTTTTCCCGCGGCGAGGCTGATGCAATACATCTACACAATGAAGGGGCTGGGCAAGGTCCATCCCCCCGATACCCGGGTCCTCAACGACATCTGGCTGTCCTTTCTTCCCGGCGCGAAGATCGGCGTGCTTGGCCTGAACGGCTCCGGCAAGAGTTCCCTCCTGCGCATCATGGCGGGGGAGGATACGAGCTTCATCGGCGAGGCCTGGGCGGCCGATGGCGTCACCGTCGGCATGCTCCACCAGGAGCCGAAGCTCGACCCGGCGAAGACCGTACTCGGGAACGTCGAAGAGGGCGTCGCCGGCATCAAGGCGCTGCTGGACCGCTACGACGAGCTGAACATGAAGCTCGGCGAGGACCTGCCTCCGGCCGAGATGGAAAAGGTCATGGACGAGCAGGGCCGCTGCCAGGACCGGATTGACGCCACGAACGCCTGGGAGATTGATTCCCAGCTCGAGCTGGCGATGGACGCCCTGCGCTGCCCGCCGCCAGACGCCGATGTCACGAAGCTCTCCGGCGGCGAGCGCCGCCGCGTCGCGCTGTGCCGGCTGCTGCTGCAGTCGCCGGATCTGCTGCTGCTCGACGAGCCCACCAACCACCTCGACGCCGAGTCGGTGGCCTGGCTCGAGCGCTTTCTGAAGGAGTACAAGGGCACCGTGGTCGCCGTGACCCACGACCGGTACTTCCTCGACAACGCGGCCGAGTGGATCCTCGAGCTCGACCGCGGCGAGGGTATTCCGTGGAAGGGCAACTACTCCTCCTGGCTCGAGCAGAAGCAGGAGCGCCTCGTCCAGGAAGAGAAGACCGAGGGCAAGCGGCAGAAGACCCTGCAGCGGGAGCTCGAGTGGATCCGCATGGCGCCGCGCGCGCGCCAGGCCAAGGGCAAGGCGCGTCTGAACGCCTACGAGCAGCTCCTCAACGAAGACTCGGCGCAGAAGATCGACCAGGTCGAGATCTACATCCCGCCGGGCCCGCGGCTGGGCGACATCGTCGTCGAGGCGCGTGGTGTGAAGAAGGCCTACGGCGAGCAGTTGCTCTTCGAGGATCTCTCCTTCACGCTGCCGCGCGGCGGCATCGTCGGCGTGATCGGTCCGAACGGCGCCGGCAAGACGACGCTCTTCCGCATGATCACCGGGCAGGAGACGCCGGACGCCGGCACGTTCCGCCTGGGCGACACAGTGGAGCTGGGTTACGTCGACCAGAGCCGCGACAGCCTGAGCGGCGACAAGTCCGTCTTCGAGGAAATCTCGGACGGCAACGACGAGCTGCTGGTTGGCAATCGCACGGTCGCCTCCCGCGCCTACGTGTCGTGGTTCAACTTCAAGGGCGCCCAGCAGCAGCGCAAGGTCGGTGCGCTGTCCGGCGGCGAGCGTAACCGCGTCCATCTCGCGAAGCTGCTCCGCAAGGGTTCCAACCTGCTGCTCCTCGACGAGCCGACCAACGACCTCGACGTCGATACGCTCCGCGCGCTCGAAGAGGCGCTCGTGAACTACGCCGGCTGCGCCGTGGTGATCAGCCACGACCGCTGGTTCCTCGACCGTATCGCCACGCACATGCTGGCCTTTGAAGGCGACAGCAAGGTCGTGTGGTTCGAGGGGAACTATCAGGACTACGAGGCGGATCGCAGGCGTCGGCTCGGCGCCGAGGCCGACCGTCCGCATCGGATCAAATACCGCAAGCTGACCCGCTGATCCGCACGACCGACACACGGAGGAGCCCCATGAACCCGGAAGCTGCCAAGGCTGTCAGAGACGCACTGATCGACATGATCCAGGGTGAACACCCCGCCACCTGCCAGACGCTTTCCGCGGTGACCGAGGCCGGCAAAGACTACCGGCCGGACCCGAAGTCGCGTTCGGCCTGGGAAATCGCCAAGCACATCGCGACCTCGGACGTCTGGTTTGTCGACTGCATTGTGGCGGGCGCATTTTCGATGGACCCGGCGGCCGCCGCGCAAGCCGAGGCCGCGTTCAAGACGCCGGCCGATCTCGTCTCCTTCTACAAGGCCACGTTCCCCGCGAAGCTCGAGGTGCTGAAGGGTCTCACCGCGGACCAGCTGACGCGCACCGTCGACTTCTTCGGCGTCATGCAGATGCCGGCGGTCAGCTTCATCGGCTTCATGAACAACCACAGCATCCACCACCGCGGGCAGCTCGCGGCCTACCTGCGCGCGCTGGGCTCGAAGGTGCCGAACATCTACGGCCCGAGCGCCGACGCCGAAGCGGCGAACTAGCCGAGCCGGCGTACTCCGTGTCCTTCCCCGACCTCCGCACGTTCCTCGATCGGCTGCGCGCCGACGGCGATCTGGTCACCGTCGACGCACCGGTCGATGCGGAGCTCGAGGCGGCGGAGATCCATCGTCGTGTGATCGCCGCGGGTGGCCCCGCGCTTTTCTTCACGAACGTCAGAACCGCGTCGGGCTCGCGCGCGGCGTTTCCGCTGGCCACGAACCTTTTCGGCACGGCCCGCCGCGCCGAGCTGGCGTTCGGCGACCGTCCGCTGCGGCTGATCCGCCGGCTCGTCGAGCTGGCCGAGACGATCCTGCCGCCGACGCCGGCCGCGCTGTGGGGCGCGCGCGACGTCGCGGGTGAGGCGCTGAAGGTGGGCCTGCGCCGCGTGGCGAAGGGGCCCGTGGTCGAGTGCGTCACGACGCCGCCGCGGCTGGACCAGCTGCCGGCCCTGACGTGCTGGCACGAGGACGGTGGTCCGTTCATCACGCTGCCGCTCGTCTACACGCAGCACCCGGAGAAGCGCGGCCACAACCTCGGCATGTACCGGATGCAGGTCTACGACCAGCAGACGACCGGCATGCACTGGCAGATCGGGAAGGGCGGCGGGCATCACTACGGCGTGGCGGAGGCGCGGAATCAGAGCCTGCCGGTGACGGTGTTTCTCGGCGGACCGCCCGCGTTGATCCTCTCGGCCATCGCGCCCCTGCCGGAGAACATCCCTGAGCTGATGCTGGCCTCCCTCATCGCCGGCGAGCGGCTTCCGCGTGTGGAGGGCCATGGGCCGCATCCGCTCGTGGCGACGGCGGAGTTCGCGCTCATCGGCGAGGTCGCGCCGAAGGCGCGCCGGCCAGAGGGTCCGTTCGGCGACCACTACGGCTACTACTCGCTGCAGCACGACTACCCGGTGTTCAACGTCCGCTCCGTGGCGCACCGGAAGGACGCCATCTATCCGGCCACGGTCGTAGGGAAGCCGCGCCAGGAGGACTTCTTCATCGGCGACCTGCTGCAGGACCTGCTCTCCCCGCTCTTTCCACTCGTGATGCCGGGCGTGCGCGAACTGTGGTCGTATGGCGAGACGGGCTATCACTCGCTCGCCACCGCGGTCGTGAAGGACCGCTACGCGCGCGAGGCCATGGCCAGCGCGTTCCGCATTCTCGGCGAGGGGCAGCTCTCGCTGCAGAAGTTCCTGCTCGTCACGGATCAGCCGGTCGACGTGCGCGACATCCGCGCGACGCTCGAGCACATCCTGGCCCGGACGCACGTCGAGACGGACCTCTACGTATTCGCGAACCTCTCGATGGACACGCTGGACTACACGGGCCCGGCGGTGAACCGCGGGTCGAAGGGTGTATGGCTGGGGCTGGGCGACCCGGTGCGCGTCCTGCCGCGCGAGTTCCGGAGCGCGACGCTGCCGCAGGGCGTGCGCGAGGCGCGTGTCTTCTGCGGCGGCTGTCTGGTCGTCGACGCGCCGGCCTACACGGATGAGCCGGGCGCCGCCGCGCGGCTGGCGTCGGCGCCGGAGTTCGCCGGGTGGCCGCTCGTAGTCGTCACCGACGACGCGGCCCGGGCGTCGGCCAGCCCGATGAACTTCCTCTGGACGACATTCACCCGCTTCGAACCGGCGGCCGACATCCACGCGGCGGGCCATGTCGTGACCCGGAACCACCTGTCGTACCGAGGGCCGATCGCGATCGACGCGCGGATGAAGCCGGGTTATCCGGCCGAGCTGACCTGCCGGGAGGACATCGCCGCCACCGTGTCGCGCCGGTGGGCGGAGTACTTTCCGTCAGGCCGCGTCGAGATGGGTGATTCGGAACGCGCTCACCTCGTCTGATCAGGGATAATCGAATCGTGACCGACATCAAGGACAAGCTGGACGGGGAAGAATCCGGTGCTGACTCCGGCGGAGCCGACCCGAGCATGCTCGCAGGCGCCTACATCGCGAGTCGGGGTGCCGTCAGTGACGCCACCACGCGCGGCATCCGGGTGGAGGTCAAGAGCTCCTACATCCCGGACCGCAGTTCACCGGCCGAGAGTGAGTACTTCTTCGCCTACCGCGTGAAGATCTCGAATGGCGGCACGCTCACCGCGAAGCTCGTCTCGCGCGAGTGGATCATCACGGACGCCGAGGGCGACGTGGAGCGCGTG
>JBIKWH010000165.1:0-5111 GCA_044356435.1 Vicinamibacterales bacterium | reverse complement strand
CCCGTCAGTCGTCTATAGCTGTGTAACTTTGAGTCGAGCCGTGTGTTTAAAAATCGACATAGTGCCCAATTGTCGACCAATTGAACGTCTTCAAATGATGAATCCTGATCTGCAACGGGCCACGGTAGAGCCTGTTTCGGCTGAATTCATCAGGCTTCTTTGACGGACTCACCGAATGCAGACATGGCACGGCACTTGCTGATTTTAGGCTCGACATCGAAACGTTCAGAACCGCGAGGACATCATGGCGACCAAGAGAGCCACCGCTACCAAGACCGAAACCCGTTCCAGCCGTTACGCCGAGCTCAAGAAGATGCTCGAGCACCGTCGTCAGGAATTGCTCAGCGAGATGCAGGGCAAGATGCGGGACGTGCGCGGTGAAGGTGGACGCGAGCGGGATGTCGCGGATCAGGGCGAGAGCTCCGAGATCGACATTCAGGACGACATCGAGCTCGCACTCATCCAGATGAAGTCCGAGACCCTGAACAAGGTCAACCAGGCGCTGCGCCGGCTCGACGACGGCCTCTATGGCAACTGCTTCGAGTGCGGCGACGAGATCGCGGCGCCCCGCCTGCGTGCGCTGCCCTTCGCCGTCCGCTGCAAGGACTGCGAGGAGGCTCGCGAGACCGCGGCTCAGCGTGAGCGGATCCTTGCCCAGCGCCGCGGCTCGGCCGGTCTGTTCTACGACATGGCCAACTAGCAATCGTGTTCGTCCGGCTGGGCCGCGCATAAGCGGTCCAGCCGTCTTTCTCCCCTCCGCAAGCCCCACCCTCCATCAGGTAGTCTGGAAACACCACCGCGTGCGGCCTCCGCTCGCGAAGGAGGTCATGCCGTGAGCGACCACGACGAACTCTCGATCGAAGATTTCTCCCCGCCCGATCCCTCGGTGGAGATCCCGGACGTGCTGGCGATCCTTCCGTTGCGCGACACGGTGCTGTTTCCGAACTCGTTCATGCCGCTCGCGGTGGCGCGCGAGAGCTCCGTGAAGCTCATCGACGAAGCCATGTCGGCCGGCAAGGTCATCGGTGTGTTCACGCAGCGTGACCCCTCCGTCGACGAGCCCGTCGAGGCGGACCTGCACCATGTCGGCACGGCGAGCCAGATCCACAAGATGTTCAAGCTGCCCGACGGCAGCCTGCGCCTGATCGTGCAGGGCCTCGGTCGCGTCACGTTGGCCGAGCTGCTCGAAACACAGCCGTATCTGAAGGCGCGTGTCGCGCAGGTGCCTGAGGTTGTACGGGAGGAAGATCGACTGGAGATCGACGCCCAGCTCCGGAACATCAAGGGGAACTTCCAGCAGGTGGTCTCGCTCTCGCCGCTCCTGTCGGACGACCTCCAGACGCTTGCGGCGAACATCGCCGATGCCGGACGCCTCGCGGACTTCATCGCGTCAAGCCTGAGCACCATGTCGACGGCGGTGAAGCAGGAAGTACTCGAGACGCTCGACCTGCGGGCCAGGCTCGACGGGCTCAACCGCATCCTCGTGAAGGAACTCGAGGTGCTGGAGCTCGGGTCGAAACTGCAGTCCCAGGTGCAGTCGGAGGTGGGGAAGAACCAGCGCGAGTATTTCCTGCGCGAGCAGCTCAAGGCCATCCAGAAGGAACTGGGCGAGGGCGACGACCAGACCAAGGAGGCCGAGGAACTCCGCGAGAAGATCACGGCCGCCGGCATGCCGCCGGCCGTCGAGAAGGAAGCGCTCCGCGAGCTGGGCCGCCTGTCGCGCATGCCCGTGGCGGCGGCCGAGTACACAGTCGCCCGGACGTATCTCGATTGGCTGGTGGCCCTGCCGTGGCAGGCGCGGGCGACGGAAGTCATCGACCTCGCGAAGACCAAGGCCGTCCTCGACGCCGACCATTCGGGCCTCGACAAGCCGAAGGACCGCATCCTCGAGTACCTCGCCGTCCGCAAGCTCAACCCCGGCATGAAGGGACCGATCCTGTGCCTCGTCGGCCCTCCCGGCGTGGGCAAGACATCGCTCGCGCGCTCCGTGGCGAACTCGCTGGGTCGCAAGTTCGTCCGCGTGTCGCTTGGTGGCATGCGGGACGAAGCGGAGATTCGTGGGCACCGGCGCACCTACATCGGCGCGCTGCCCGGCCAGATCATCCAGGGCCTTCGCAGGGCGGAGTCGCGCAACCCGGTGTTCATCCTCGACGAGATCGACAAGCTCGGGGCGGACTTCCGCGGAGACCCGGCGTCGGCGCTCCTCGAGGTCCTCGACCCGGAACAGAACTCGACGTTCCGCGACCACTACCTCGACGTGCCGTTCGACCTGTCCGAGGTGCTGTTCATCACGACGGCCAACGTGCTTGACCCCGTCCCACCCGCGCTCCGCGACCGCATGGAGGTACTCGAGATCCCCGGGTACACCGAGGAAGAGAAGCTCGCCATCGCGCTGTCGCATCTGATCGCACGGCAGGTCGCCGACCACGGACTGACGCCGGACCACATTCGCTTCACCGAGGCGGGCGTGCGTCAGGTCATTCGCGGCTATACGCGGGAAGCCGGCGTGCGGAATCTCGAGCGCGAAATCGGTTCGCTCTGCCGGAAGGTGGCGCGGCGTCGGGCCGAGGGCGACGAGGCCGCGGTCGAGATCGATGGCCCCCGCGTCGTCGAGTTGCTGGGCGCGCCGAGGTTTATCGACGAGGAGATGACCGAGCGGACGAAGGAACCGGGCGTGGCCATCGGGCTCGCATGGACCCCCGTCGGCGGCGAGGTGCTCTTCATCGAGGCCTCCCGGATGCCAGGTGCCGGCAGCCTGACGCTGACCGGCCAGCTCGGTGACGTGATGAAGGAGTCGGCGCGGGCGGCGTTGTCGTGGTTCCGCGCACACGCCGCGACCTTCGGCGCGGACCCCGACTTCTTCAAAGGTGCGGAGATCCACATCCATGTTCCGTCCGGCGCGATTCCGAAGGACGGCCCGTCGGCCGGTGTGACGATGGTGACGGCGCTGGCGTCTGAGCTGACGAAGCGTCCCGTGCGCGGCGACCTGGCGATGACCGGTGAAATCACGCTGTCCGGCCGCGTGCTGCCGGTGGGCGGGATCAAGGAGAAGGTGCTGGCCGCTCGGCGCGCCGGCATCCGCGAGGTGATCCTGCCGAAGCAGAACGAGCGGAATGTGAACGAGGATCTGGGCCCCGAGCTGCGGAAGGACATGACCTTCCACTTCGTGCAGCACGTGGACGAAGTGCTGTTGCTCGCGCTGTTGCCGCCGGCCAAGGCTGGTGGTGACCGCAAGGCGCGGCGCCTGCAGCCGACCGTCCAATAGCGGTCGCACCCGCACAGACGCGGCCCTCAGCGCCTCCGGCAACTTGCCGGCGAACTCAGGGGCGGTGGTTGGCCACGAGCGCCAGCCCCGCCACCGTCTTCAGATCGACGATCTCGCCCTGCTCGATGAGACGCTGCGCCTCATCGAGTGAGTACGCGCGCGGCTCGATGTGCTCGTCGGCGTCGGCGTGCGCCACCGGATCGTCTGCTCCAGGCGTGCGCAGCCCCGTGGCGCGAAAGAAGATCATCTCCTCGTCGCAATAGCCCGGCGTCGGAAAGAACGCGCCGAGGCGCGTCAGGTCGGACGGAATCAGTCCGATCTCCTCCTGGCACTCCCGCGCGGCCGCGAGCCGCGCATCCTCGCCCGGGTCGGTGCTTCCGGCGGGCAACTCCCAGAGCCAGCGGCCGACGGCGTGCCGATACTGCCGGATCAGAATGACGCGGCCCTCCGCGTCGATCGGCACGATCACCACGGACGGCGGATGCCGGATGATCTCGGCCTCGAGCCGATGCCCGTACGGTAGCGTGACCGTTTCGACGGCGACGCTGAAGATCCGGCCCGTGAAAATCTGCCGGACGACGTCCGGCGGCGTCACCTTACCGCTCATACCGGCTGGTCGCCTTCACCTGTGCTTCGTTCACCCATGGGACCCTCGTAGCCCAGGTCGAGGAGGACGGTGAGGAGCTCCGGCGGCAACGGCGCGCGAAACTCCATCCGGTTCCCGTGGACGGGATGCGAGAACGCGAGCCGCCACGCGTGCAGGAACGGCCGGTCGAGCCGGTTGACGGCCCGGATGTCGCCCGGTACGCGCCGGCGGACGCCGCCATAGAGCGCGTCCCCGACGACGGGGTGACCGATCGCGCTCAGGTGGACGCGGATCTGGTGTGTGCGTCCGGTGTGAATCGCGACGTGCACGAGCGAGAGCCCCTTCCACGTCCAGGCCCGCGTGATACGTGTCACGGCTTCGCGCGAGTACCGCGCCCGCGCGGACATCTTCTGGCGGTTCGACGGATCCCGACCAATCGCGGCGTCGATGCGGCGGCCCGCCTGCACGCCACCCCACACCAGCGCGATGTACTCCTTCTCGACTTCGCGGTCCTGGAACTGGCGCGAGAGCTCCTGATGCGCGGCGTCGTGCTTCGCCACGACCATCACGCCCGAGGTGCCCTTGTCGAGGCGGTGGACGATGCCCGGCCGGAGCTCTCCGCCGATGCCGCTCAGGTCGTCCACGTGGTGGAGCAGCGCGTTGACCAGCGTGCCGGAGCCATGGCCCGCTCCGGGATGCACGACCATACCGGCCGCCTTGTCGATCACGATGACGTCGGCATCCTCGTGGAGCACGGTGATGGGAAGCTCTTCGGGCTCGACGGTGGACGCCACCGGCGCGGGCGCATCGACCTCGATGGGCTCGCCCGCGCGCATCGCGAGGTTGGACTTCGCGGCCTTCCGGGTCACCATGACGTGCCCGTCCTCGATGAGCTTCTGCACCTGTGCCCGGGACCGGTCGGGCAGGAGCGTCGTGAGGATGCGGTCGAGCCGCTGGCCGTCGGCGTCGTCGGGAACGGTGAACGTCAGAGGCATTACGCTGCCGCCGGCTGCGTCTCGTTGCCGCCGCGGCGCGACACCCAGAGCAGCATCGCAAGGCTCAGCGGACCCAGTACCAGCGAGATGAACTGGGACGTCGAGAACATGCCGACCGCGCCACGCGGATCGCCCCGGTAGAACTCGATGATGAAGCGCGTGATCGCGTAGAGCAGCATATAGAGCCAGAAGGTCTGGCCCGGCGCGCCGCCCTTGCGGCGCCGCTCGATGAAGAGCAGCAGCCCCAGGATCAGCAGCTCCGCGC
>JBIKWH010000164.1:0-5114 GCA_044356435.1 Vicinamibacterales bacterium | reverse complement strand
CCCTCGCCGAACGCGGGATGGCCGCATGGAAATGGATGTCGGCGACGGGCGCCGGTTCGTTCTTGAGCTGCGATTCGAAGAAGTAGTCGATGTCGGAGGCCCGTTGATCGAGCAGGTTGAACCCGGTGACGAAGATGCGCACCTGTTCCGAGAACTTGTAGCCGATCTCCCCGTTGATGATGGTCGTGGCTCTTGACTGGACGCTCCCGTCCTCGATGAGCGGTCGGGGACCGAAGTGGCGGAAGCGCAGGCTGCCGAAGGCGCCAGTCGCGCGGCCGGCCGGCGGCATCACGGCGACACCCGCCGCGAGCACGCGGTTCAGCGCCCCCGGGATCAACGAGGCGTCTGGAAGGACACCCGTGTACCGGGCCCGGGAGAAGGAGAGGTCCGCGTCCAACGAGACCCAGGGCGTTGGATACAGGTAGCTGGTCAGCTCCACACCGGTCCGCCGGCTGGAGGGCCCGGCCTCCGTGCTGCCGGAGTCGCCGACGTACACAAGTTCCGAGTCGAAGCCGAGGTACCAGAGCGTGGCCGTGAGCTGCGCGCGCTTCAGGGCCACGGTGCGGATGCCGATCTCGGCGCCGCGAGCCTGGGCGAAGGGCTGCGACGGCGTGGCCGGGTCGCCCGAAAAGGGGTCCGTCTTCAGCATGATGCCCAGTGCCGAGTTGGAGTGATAGCCCGTGCCGGCGTTCGCGTAGATCTCGGTGCCTTTCCACGGACCGAAGGCCGCCGAGACCTTCGGGTTGACGATCGCCGAGACGGCCTTCCCGGAGTTGATGGGGTCGCTGCTGTCGACGGCCCAACGGTACACACTGCCACGCACACCGAAGGTGGTCCTGACGTTCCGGCTCCACTCCACTTCCGATTCACCAAAGAGGCCCACCGAGGTCTGGTCGGCCTCGTCCGCACGCACGGTCGCGCGGCGGACGGTGGCTGTCGTCAGGTAGAGCCCGAGCGGTCCCCCGACCGAATCGTTGCGGACGTCGACGCCGACGAGGCTCTCGGTGTGCCGGCCGCCGATGCGCTGCTGATGCCGGTGCGTCACCTTGCCGCCCATGGTCCAGCGCTCCTCGAATTGCTCGAACTGATCGCCGTGATCACGGTCCCGCAGGAAATACGTGAAGTTGTGGAACAGCTGCACACCGTACCGCTGCGCATAGGCGGTCACGCGTGTCGAGTCGTTCGTGGAGGAGTGCTGCCAGTCCGCGACACCGGCGTACCGGAAGGTCTCGCCGCCGTCTGTCTCCTCGATGAAGCCGAAGCGGCTGATGAGCCCGGCGTCGACGGCGCGAAGCGGAATCTGGTCAGTAGAGTGCCAGTGATTCGCGTACCCGAGGAAGGTGATCGAGAGGCCCGTCCGTGCATCTCCCTGGCTGTACCGCAGGAGGGTGTTGAACTTGTCCTTGTTGTTCGGGCTGACCCACGGGCCGTTGTCGCGTTCCCACTCGAGCGCGCCGAGGAGGTGACCGGAGCCCAGCCGGGGAGACGCCGCCGCCAGGACGCGCCCGTACCCGAAGGATCCGCCGGTCGTGCTGACCAGGGGCCGGTCGAGCACGTTGAAGTAGTTGATGTTGGCGGACCCGGCCGAGGAGAAGTCGCCGTTCTCCGCATAGTACGGTCCCTTCCGGAACTGCACGCCGCTGACCAGTTCCGGGATCAGGAAATTCGCGTCGGAGTAGCCCTGCGCGTGCGCGTGCGTCGGCATGTTCACGGGGATGCCGGCGATCGTCTGGCCGAAGTCGAACCCGTGATCCAGGTTGAAGCCCCGCAGATAGTACTGGTTGGCCTTGCCTTCGCCGCTGTGCTGGCTGATGACGAGGCCCGGCACGGCCTCGAGGATCTCGGCCGCACGGTTGGCGGGGCGCACCGCCAGCTGCGCAGCCGTAATCGCGCCCTCACTGCCGGCGGAGGCCACGCCCACGAGGTTCTCCGCCGGACGCTCGATCTCGGCCAGGTTGCGGAACGTCCGGGGCGCCGTGATGACGATGTCGGCGCTGGCCGCGACAAACAGCGTGGCATCCACCGTGACCCCGCCCGGTCTGATGACGACGGTGCGGCGCACCGAGCTGAAGTTGATCAGCCGGAAGGCCACATCGGCCGGCCCGACCGGGACGGCCTCAAACAGATAGCGGCCGTTCATGTCCGAGACGGTCTCCCGCGCTGCGCTGCCAGGCGGGGACTCCAGCGTGATGCTGACGCCGGGGAGGACGGCGCCTGTCTGATCCAGAACCGTGCCGGAGATGCGGCCGCCTGGCTGGGCGGCAACGGGGATCGGCGTCAGAACGAAGGTCGGGACGCCAAGGAGCAGGATGAGTAGAGAGCGCGTGATCATGGAGTGTCGAGTCAGGCGCCGGAACGACGTGAAGATGTGTGTGCGCGCGTCCGGCCGTGCCAGCGCACGGCCTCGAACTGACGGACGCGGGTCGTGGTGACCTCGAGACCTTCGGCGCGGAGGAGTTCGCGTTTGAGCTGCAGGAAACTTCCATAGCCTCCCAGCGCGCCGCCCGCCGCGATGACGCGGTGGCAGGGGACGCCAGGGTCCCGGCATTCGCGCATCACCGTACCGACAGCACGATGTGCGAGGGGTGATCCGGCCAGCGCCGCGATGTCGCCGTAGGTGGCCACCCGGCCGGGCGGAATCCGTTTGACCGCGCTGAGCACCTTCGCCGCGAACGTGCCGTCGTCAGCCCGGCTCACCACGCGCCCACCAGAAACCGGACGCGGACGCTGACGCCTCCGAGGCTCGTGTCCTTGAGCGCGCTCGCGATGCCGGTGCCCGCGAGGCCATCGCTGACCTGGCTCCACTCGACCTCGCCGCCCACGCCGAGGCTGCGCCACACCCGCACGTCCGCGCCGCCCACCACGTGGAAGCCAGGAGTCGTCCGCTCGGCGGTCTCGCCTTCACTTGAGAACTCGGAGGTTTCGCTGGCGCGGTACCACCCGGCGCCCGCTCCGATATACGGAACCGTGCGGGAACCCGGGCGCGGGACGCGAATGCCCGCGGTCACCTGCATCGGAATCACCGTCAGCGTGTCCGAGACACCGAGCGGGTACCGCTGTCCGTCGAAGTAGAACACCCGTTCACCCGTCATCTGCAGCCGGCTGACGCGGACATCGGCGAAGAGCCCCTTCGGCAGCGAGACGAATAGACCGCCGCCGAACCGCGCGCCCGTATTCCGGTCGAAGATTGCGTGAAACGCTTCAACGGCGTGGAACGTCTCCACGCCCGCGTCCGCGAAGGCGCGCACCGAGATCGGCGTTCTGGCGCGACTCGGTACCGGCGCAGGATCCTGCGCCTGCGCTGATGCCGGCCGCGTCTGCGACAGCAGCGCCGCCAGCGTCAGCACCAATCCGACACCCACGCCCCGGGTCACTTGATGAGCCCCATGCCGCGCAGCGCCGCGCGCGGGTTGATCAGGCCGTACCCGAACTCGTTGTCGCGACCCGGGGCCCCGAGGTCCGTCGCGGTGGCTTCCATCAGGGCTTCGATGACGGCCGGCGACCTGATGCCCTGCTGCATCAGCAACGCGGCGAAGCCAGCCACGTGGGGGACCGCCATCGAGCTGCCTTCGTAGTACTCGTAGGCGAAGACGTCGAAGCGCGGTGGACCGAACCGCGAGAAGAAGAAGCGGTCGACAAAGTCGGTGTCGAATGTCTGCTGGAGGATGCCGGCCGTCGGGCCGCCGCGGCGGGTGTCTCCACCCGGGGCGGCGAGTTCGACGTAGGGGCCCGTGCTGGAGTAGGTCGCCCGCTGGTTGGTGCGTCCCGTGGCGGCCACCGACACCATGCCGGGAATCTCGCGGGCGAACTCCGCGAACTGGTTGGGGGGATTGCCGATCTCGAACTCATTGCCGGCCGCCATGACGACGAAGACACCGCGGCGCACGGCGTACTCGATGGCACTCCGGACGGCCGGTGCCGGTCCCCGGTCGTCGCGTCCAAGGCTCAGATTCAGAATGTGCGCGCCGTTGTCGGCGGCATACCGGATCCCCCGCGCGATCACGTCGTCGGTCGCGAAGACGGGGCTGTTGAAGATCGCGTCCCAGTCGCCGTCGATGACCTTGACCGGCATCAGGCGGACGTTGAACGCCATGCCTGCCACTCCCGCGCCGTTGTTCGTGACCTGGCCGATCGTGCCGGCGATATGGGTGCCGTGGCCGTCCAGGTCGAGCGGCGTGTTCGTGTTCCAGATGAAGTCGCGCGGTGCCACGAAGCGCTCGGGGCCGCCAAGTTCCGGTGCCGCGGCGAACGGGATGGTCACGGAACCCAGTGCGGGAAAGGGGGCCAGGGCGCGCCCGGTGAAGCGGACCGTGGCATCGCGATACGCCAGGCCGGAGTCGAGTACCGCGACGATGATCTGTGAGGAGGCGCCGCGGTTGATGTCCCACGCGCGCTCCATGTCCAGGGCCTGGAAGTTCCACTGCCGCGGGTACAGCGGGTCGTTCGGCACGAAGCGCTCGGCGACCCGGTAGCGCGGCTGCGCCCAGTCGACGTCCGGCCGTGCGGAGAGTGCCGTGGCCACGGCTTCCGGGTCCGAGCCCGCCGGAAGCTGGACGATCTCAAAGTCCGACCAGGAGGGCCGGGGGGCGCGCGTGCCTCGAACGGCGGAGAGCGTGCGGAGGCGCGTATCGGTCGGCGCGTCCTCGCGAAAGCGGACGATCACGCTTTGCGCGACCGGACCGGTGTCCGGCGCGTCCGGGCGTGTGACCGCGCGACCGGACCGGCCGGGCCCGCGCCGTGACTCCCATTCACGCAGGCCACGGTCGATCGCGGGGAGCCCCGGCGTGTCGAGCCACAACGGCGCGGCGGGCTCCTGCCCGGTCAACAGGACGGCCGTGAGGCCGCCGGCAGCGACGACGGTCAGCGCCCAGCGCGGAAGCATTGGTGCCCAGTATCCCAGATGCGTGCCGGCGCCGGGCGGGCGTGGACGTGGCGGATCACGCGAGGACGGTGAGCGGGTCGATGTCGAGGCTGTCCGGATCGATGGCCTCGACCACGGCGCGCGGGTGCTCCCCGCGCGAGTCGCGCTCCCAGGTGTTGACGAGCAGCGGCGTCTCCAGACGCTCACCCCGTGCGTCCACGAGAATCTTGACCTGTGGCCGGAACGGATCCTC